>CALBNQ010000198.1 GCA_937896495.1 uncultured archaeon
AACAAGAAGATTGTAGTGAAGACAATTTAGGGATTGGAATTTTAACGCTAACTAACAAAAGAATTGCATTTGATAAAACTAAGGCAAGAATAATGGATTTCTCAAAACATATGGGTGAAACAATAGTTGATGTACCATTAAATGATATTACAAAGACATGGAAAGAAGGATTGTTAATGAAAAAAATATGTCTTACTGCAAAAACTAATGACGGTGATAAGACTTTCAAATTTGGAGTATTCAACACAAAGAGTTGGCTCAAAAGTATAGAATCATCAATTGCAGAAAACAAAAACTAGTAATTGATTTTTACAGAATCCAATCTCCAAGACTGAGTGACAAAAGTATCTTTTAATGATGTACTAGGTTTTACACCAGACTCTAAAATTCCTGTCCAACAAATTTGGCTTCCACAATCTCCTGCAAATTTTAATGGAACCACAAAAAATTTACTTCTATGTCGTTTACATACATCTTTGAGCATCTCAGATAATCTTTTGTTAGCAGCAACACCACCTACAATCATCAATTCTTTTTTTCCAGTAAAAGATAATGCTCGCTCAACGGATTCGGCAATCATTGCAAATGCAGTCTCTTGTAGAGAATAACATGCATCTTTCTTACTTTTTTTAGCAATTGATTTAGTAGCTGATAATAAACCTGAAAAAGAGACATCATTTCCCTTCACTGAATACGGTAAGGAAACATAATTTGTTGAAGTTACAGCCAAATCTTCTATATTTTTTCCACAGGGGGATGCAAATCCAATTGAGCGACCAAATTGATCTAATAATTGACCCAAAGTAATATCCAAAGTTTCACCAAATACTCTCCACTGTTTGTCAGAAAATGCCAAAAGCATTGTATGTCCACCAGACACTAATAGTACCAGGGGATTTTTAGCACCAGTCAATAACTTTCCCAATTCAATGTGACCTATTGCATGATTTACTGGATAAATAGGAATATCATAAAATGATGCCAATGAACGAGCTACTACTGCACCTACACGCAAACATGGACCCAATCCAGGACCTGCTGCATATGAAATTATATCTAAATCTTTAATCGATATTTTAGCATCTTGTAGACATTCAGATAATACTGAGGAGCTATACTCTATATGATGACGTGATGCTTCTCGTGGATGAATACCCTCACCATTTTCAGGACGATAGATTTTTTTGATATCAGATAATATTTTTCCTTTTTTACCTTTCTTTTCAATTACAGCACAAGAAAAGGTATGAGCTGTACTTTCAATACCTAAACCTAACATACTACCCTCTACTCAAAGTAGATACAATTTTGATCACATCACCATTTTTCAATTTTTGATCACCGCTAATTCGTTGTTTAGTTTTACAATCAATTGCATGCAAAAATCCTTTTGCAATATCTGCATGAATTAAAAATGCCAAATCTTTTGCAGTAGAATCCTTTGGAAGTAATTTTGTGTCAGGTAAAATTATGCCGTCTTTGTTAGTTAGTTTAGTTTCATCCTCAACTGGATATACAACAATGAAATTTAATGAATCAAATACTGCTTTATTGAGAATTTTTTGAATTCCAGTAGTAGTTATTTTTGAGAGTACATCATTTACCAAATCTAATGCTTTTTGTTGTGGTGGAGGAATTTCTTTTCCATCAGGTATTGTAAAAGAATTATCGCCTGGAGAATAGTTTACAATTCCTGCTTTTGTAGCTTTTCGTAAAAGTAGTTCAGTTTCTGCACTACATGGAATTACATCATCAGTGATTTTTTGAAGAATATCCAGATCATTACACAAATCAGCCTTGTTGGCTGCAATAATCATAGGCTTTGTATTAATTCGTAATTCTTTAGCAAAAGTTTTGATATCATCAATTTCCCATTCTTTTGGGTTTCTAGAAATTAATTCTAATTTTTGTAATACATTTTGAACTTGGTAATCTTTAATTCCCAAACCTGAAAATCTCTTTGCAATTCCATCAGTTAATTTTGCTCTCTTTTGATCTATCTCTCGAGTAATTTTGTCCCATTCTCTATTCAAAATATCAACAAACCATTGATCAAATTCATCTTGAACAAATGCAACATCTTCTAACGGATCATGTGTTCCAACAGGAACTGGTTGTCCTTGAATATCAGTGGTTCCTGCAATATCTACTACATGAATTAAAACTTCAGCCTGTCGTGCATCATCTAAAAATTGATTTCCCAGTCCCTTTCCCTCATGAGCTCCTGGTACTAATCCTGCAATATCAATTAGTTTTACTGGAATGAAACGAGTTCCATTAACACATAATTCATTATCATGTTTTATCTCAAAATGCTTACATGCACAATCTGACTGTACATACGCAACCCCAACATTTGGTTCAATTGTAGTAAATGGGAAATTGCCTGATGCTACGGTCGTTTCAGTAGCAGCTGAGAAAAAAGTAGACTTTCCAACATTTGCTTTACCAAGTAGACCAATTTGCAATACTGTAGAAAAATTCATTTCTACATATTAGTATTGCAAAAATATTCATTATTTTTCAGGTAGAGAATTAATAAAATTGCAGAAATCGTTTAATGCAGTTCCCTCAAAAGTTAATACATGTCAATAGTAATCACAGGAACACCTGGAGTTGGGAAACATACCATTACAAATAAAATTGCAAAAAAATTAGAATTAGAAATCATAGATATTAACAAAATTGCAAAAGAGTCAGGATTATTTGAAGAAAATCAGAATATAAAAGATGTAGACACAGAAAAACTTGGAAAAATAATTAAAAAAGAAAATTTAGAAAATACAATAATTGTAGGTCATTTAGCACCATATGTTTTAAAGAAAAATCAAATTAAGAAAATTATCGTTTTGAGAAGAAATCCATATGATTTGATTACATCATACAAACAAAGGCAGTATACAGATAAAAAAAGTAAAGAAAATGCAGGTAGTGAAATTTTAGGAGTCATTGCACATGATGTAATTAAACAGTTTTCAGAAAAAGCATTCCAAATCGATAACAGTGAAAAAAGTATCAATGAAACAGTAAAAGAAGTCTTAGATACAATTTTAGGAAATCATAAAGATGTGGAGATTGATTGGTTAAACATGGTAACTGAAAATGATGATTTAAAAAAATTTTTTGTTGATTAATTTAATAATGCTTTGAAATCGGTTTAGATATTGTTTGAGATTTCAAAAACTGACCTGGCCGCTAGAATTGGAACACTTTACACAAATCATGGGAAAATTGAGACACCAGCATATGTTCCAGTAATTCATCCAGTTAAACAAACAATTCCATCAAAAAAAATTAAATCAATTGGTTTTGATTTAGTAATTACTAATGCATACATCACTCGAAATAATTATGGTGATAAGGCAGTAGAGAAAGGGATTCACAAAATTATTGATTTCGATAAAGGAATAATGACGGATTCTGGTGGATATCAGGTTTTAGAATATGGAGACGTTGAGGTATTACCACCAGAGATGGCTTCATTTGAAACAGGAATAATGACGGATTTTGCAATTCCACTTGACAAACCAACAGGATTTGGAATGCCAATAAAAAAAGCAGAAGCATACGTCAAACATACTCTCAAAGTTTCAAAAGAAACATTACAAAATAGTGAAGATAATGGTCAAATCTGGATTGGTCCAATTCAAGGAGGGGAACACTTTGATCTTGTTGGAAAATCTACAAAGAGTTTGGTAAAAATTGGTTTTAAGATGCTAGCATTGGGCAGTCCAGTTGAATTTATGGAGTCATATGAGTATAGATTATTAGCACAAATGATCGTAGCTGCAAAAAAAGAGATGCCTCATTCAATTCCATTACATCTTTTTGGAGCAGGACATCCATTGACAATTCCATTTGCAATTGCTTTAGGATGTGATACATTTGATTCAGCATCTTACATGCTATACGCCAAAGGTCTCAGATACATTACAGATGATGGGACACGTAATCTATCAGAAATTTCAGTATTTCCATGTAATTGTGAGATTTGTAGTAAATTTACTCCAGATGAATTTCGTAAACTAGAGCCAACAGACAAAGTAAATCAATTAGCAATTCACAATTTGTATGCAATCAAACTTGAAGTTGATAAAGTAAAACAAGCAATTCACGAAGGTCGACTTTGGGAGTATGTAATCAAAAAAGCAAGGGCACACCCAAAACTATTTGAGATGATTGATGTGATGACTGAAAATGCAGAATTCTTAGGTATTGGAACACCAAAGTTCAAAGGAAAAGCTGTTTTCCTATTTGACAAGGAAGATCAGTTTCGTCCAGAAGTTGTAGCATTTCATGGAATGGTAAGAAAATTCAAATCAAGAAAAAATAAAATCATACTAATCAAAGAATCAAGTACAAAACCAGGATATCTATCTCAAAAATATATTGGACTAAAAAAGAAGATCAAAAACTTTGAGCAATATCAAATATGCCAATACAATCCTCAACTAGGATTAATTCCAATTGAGATTTCAGATATTTACCCAGCAGCTCATCATGAAACA
>CALBNQ010000199.1 GCA_937896495.1 uncultured archaeon
GGTTAGAAGAGATTCAAGATGCCATTGAAGATTTCAAGAATCAATAAAGAACATCCACACTGTCTAGTCTCCAAGATTGTTTTACAAAAGTATCTTTCATTTTTGCACCAGCAGATACAGTAGATTCTTTGATACCAGTCCAAGCGATTTGAGAACCACAATCGCCTGCATAATTTAATGGAACGACAAAGAATTTTGCTTTCTGTCTTTTACATACATCCTTTAACATAGAAGACAATCTTTTGTTTGCAGCCACACCTCCAACTATCATAATTTCATTTTTTCTTGTAAATGCTAGAGCTCTTTCAGTGGCTTCAGCAATCATAGCAAAGGCAGTTTCCTGTAATGAATAACATGCATCTTCAACTCCTTTTGAGGTACTTTGTTTTGCAGCAGAGAGTAAACCAGAAAATGATACATCATTTCCTTTTACTACATATGGTAGATCAATGTAGTTAGTGGATTTGTTTGCTAACTCTTCAATTTTTCTTCCACAAGGAGAAGCAAATCCTAATGATCTTCCAAACTGATCTAAAAGTTGGCCTAAAGTAATATCTAAAGTTTCACCAAAGACTCTCCATCTTCCAGCAGAAAATGCAAGGATCATTGTATGACCACCTGAAACAAGAAGTACAAGTGGATTTTTTGCACCGGTTAGAAGCTTACCTAATTCAATATGACCAATTGCATGATTAACAGGATAAATTGGAATATCGTAATATGATGAAAGAGAACGTGCAACAACTGCTCCAACTCTTAAACATGGTCCAAGACCTGGACCTCCTGCATATGCAATCATGTCAAGATCATTAATCTTGATTTTTGCTTCATCAAGACATTGTTTTAGAACCAGAGAACTATTTTCAATATGATGACGGGATGCTTCACGAGGATGAATTCCTTCACCCTCAGGCGGTCGATAGATTTTACGAACATCAGATAAAATTTTTCCATTTTTTTGTTTTTTTTCAATTACTGCACATGAAAATGTATGAGCAGTACTTTCAATTCCCAGACAGATCAAACTAACTCCTACTTAG
>CALBNQ010000200.1 GCA_937896495.1 uncultured archaeon
AATTATAAAAAATTAGCAAATATAAAATAACTTTTCATTTTAAAAATATTAAATTAAAATAAATAAAAATAATAATTACAAAAATTTGTTTTTATAATAGAATCATTGATTTCGATTAATGAATAAAAAAATTTTGATTATTCCAATAGTAATTGCAGTAGTAATAATTGTAGTAAACTTTTCATTAGAAACTCCTAATGAAAAAAACAGTAATGTGTTTCATATAACACTTGCAAGTCCGGATTTGTATTATGATGGAGTATATACAAATACATTTCATATTGATGAAGGTGAATATTATTTTAGATTTGTTCCAAATGGAAGCAGTCCGAAAATTTTGTCTGTAATTTTAAATGGACAAAGTTTTGATTTTTCTGAAGACTTTAAACTTGAAAATACAATTCACCAAACTGGGGTTTCAGAATATTTTACTTGGAATTATAATGGAAACGATGTATTTTCAATTTTAGAAAAACAAGAAATTTTGATTATAATTAATCCAAATGGGAATATTATGGGTTCAGTATCTGTAGATATCATAAAAAATTTAAAGTGAAAATACCGTAAACTAAAATTTTGAGATGTTTTATCTAGTGATTAACGTCTTGGTATTTCATTCTTGTATTATTTTATGAGACAAATAATTTTAATCGATAAAAATTATATTATTTAATGTTAGTTTGTACTATAGAATTAATTTTTTAGAAATTTATTTTAAATTTTATATAATTATATTAGATTATTTGAAATATTTTATACCTATTTTACTATGATTGAGTTATTAATTACAAATTTTTATCTAAAAGCTATTGAGAGTATCTGGAAAAGTTGCAATAGTGACTGGTGGAAGTAGAGGAATTGGTTTTGCTACTGCAAAAATTTTATCTGAAAATGGAGCTAAAGTTATAATCACTGGTAAAGATAAGAAAAGATTAGAAAAAGCAACATCAGAAATTTCTGGATCTATTGGAATTATAGGTGATATTAGAAATACACAAGATGTAAAAAATGTTGTAAGCAAAACTGTTAAGAAATTTGGAAGAATAGATATTCTTGTAAATAATGCAGGAATCTTTCCAAAAATAAAACAATTACATAAAATTGAAGATAATGAATGGGATGAAGTTTTAGATGTGAATTTAA
>CALBNQ010000201.1 GCA_937896495.1 uncultured archaeon
GTACTATTAATCATTAGGTGATTGTGTTGTAACCAATAATACAGTCAGCTACCCCAGGTCATATCTCTTCATTGTGTTCAGTTGACCTAATCATCATTCTGTATTGGGATTATGATATTGTGGAATAAAGAGGTTAAATATTTCCAAATTATTTTGAGCCTGATTTTTTAATCTATTTTTTAAAATTTGAAAAATCATGCGCAATGAATTTTAAAGAAATTTGTTTTATGAAAATATGCAAAATTATCTTCAGCAGATCGATTCCAGTGGAATTCAAAGATCTCTTGATAACACCATGCATACTTTGATTGAACAAATTACGCCTGAATTACCTCATACTAGTTTTATTACTGATTTAGCTTTTATTATGATAATTGGTGCAGTCATCACTCTAGCTTTTTTTAAAATTAAACAACCCCTCATTATTGGTTATTTGTTTGCAGGAATGCTTCTTGGACCACTGTCCCCTTTGTGGTCTTGGCTTTTACCTGAAGATCCATTTAATAATGTATTAAGCGGTGTGGGTATTTTATCTGATGTTTCAGCATTGAATCTTTTTGCAGAGATTGGTGTAATCTTACTTTTGTTTGTAATTGGAATTGAATTTCCATATGCAAAGATCAAATCTATTGGAAAAGTATCTGTTGGTGTAGGTACACTAGGACTATTTTCCACATTAGGTGTTTTGTTTTACACTTCAACAGCACTTGGTTTACAATTTATGGATGCATTGTTTATTTCAGCAGCTTTATCCATTTCTAGTACTGCCATTATTGTTAAAATTTTAGAAGAGATGGGAAAAATCAAAAAAGAATCCTCTATTCTTGTTTTAGGTATTTTGATTGTTGAAGATGTTATTGCTGTAATTTTGATTTCTACCCTGCAATCTGTTGCTTTAGTTGGAACTGTATCTATAGAATCTGTCGTAGTTGTTGTATTAGTTGCAGTTGGTCTTATTGTTGGAACCTTTACAATTGGAACTAGAATAGTTCCTGGTTTAATTGATAGAGTTGCATCTGCTGAAAATCGTGAAATTCTACTCCTAAGTGTTCTTGGAGTGTGTTTTGGTTATGCTCTATTGGCCAATATTGTGGGATTATCTGTTGCAATCGGTGCCTTTTTAGCTGGTGTATTAGTTGCAGAATCAAAATCTGCTGAGGTTGCAAAATTACTTTCTAGCCCAATTAAAGACATGTTTGTAGCTATATTTTTCATATCTGTTGGTGCTCTGATGGATGTTTCACAACTTGAAAATTATATCTTCATTGCAATTGCTTTGATTGCTGTTGCAACTGGAATGAAATTTGGTGGGAACATGTTGGGTAATTTTATCTTTAGACAAAAACGTGGAAAAGCACTTCGCTCAGCATTTACATTAGCAGCTCCTCGTGGTGAATTCTCAATTGTCATTGTAAAAGTTGGAGTTGATATTGGTGCAGTAAGTGCATTTTTGTTCCCGTTAGTTGGAATTATTTCTATAATCACTGCATTCATCTCTCCGTTTTTAGTTAAAGCAAGTGACAAAATTGTACCTGCATTAGAGGAAAAAGACGATGTCTGATGAATTACAAAAAATGTTAGATAATGTTCATGAGGGTATTACAACATTTGATTTTGAGGGAAAAGAAACTCCGTGTATAATTATTGAAGAAGAAAAATATGGTTTAATTCGAGCAAAAGTAGAAG
>CALBNQ010000202.1 GCA_937896495.1 uncultured archaeon
TTGCATGTGAAGGCGATGGTGTTAAACAAATTGAAATGCAATTTTTATCTGATGTATATGTTAAATGTGATGAGTGTAAGGGAAAACGATACAACTCTGAAACTTTGTCTGTATTGTATAAGGGGAAAAATGTTTCTGATGTTTTACAAATGACTGTTTATGAAGCATTAACTTTTTTTGAAAATATTCCTTCAATTCAAAGAAAATTACAAACTGTTAATGATGTTGGTTTGGGATATATCAAACTTGGACAATCTTCTACTACATTATCTGGTGGTGAGGCTCAACGTGTAAAACTTGCTTCGGAATTATCTAAGCGTGGAACTGGGAAAACTCTGTATATCTTAGATGAACCTACTACTGGCTTACATTTTGCAGATGTTCAAAAATTATTGGATGTTTTAAACAGATTAGTAAATTTGGGCAATACTGTTGTTGTAATTGAACATAATATGGATATCATCAAAAATTCAGATTGGTTAATCGACTTAGGTCCTGAAGGTGGAGACGAGGGAGGTCGTATTGTCACTGTTGGCACTCCTTCTGATGTTTCAAAATCTCCTGGTAGCTATACTGGAAAATATCTCAAAAAATTATTGTAACATGACTTTTGATATTTCTAAAATAATCATTCCTACTAATCCTGGTATCTATTTAATGAAAGATTCTGATGGAAAAATTATCTATATTGGAAAGGCAAAAAATTTGAAAAACCGTGTTCGTTCTTATTTTAATAAAAATCAAAATTATAAAACTCAAAAATTAGTTGAAAATATTTTTGAAATTGAATTTGTCTTAACTGATAATGAAAGTGAGGCATTTCTTTTAGAGTCTAACATGATTAAAAAATATAGGCCTCGATTTAATATTGAATTAAAAGATCAACAACGTTATACCTATCTGAGATTGTCTGATGAAAAATACCCTCGATTATTGGTGGCTCGACGAACAAGAGATGGTAAGTTTTTGGGCAAAGGAAAATTTTATGGTCCATTCACTCAAGGTAGTTCAAAATTACTTACAATTGGAACTCTTAGAAAATCATTTCAAATAAGAATTTGTAAGACTCTTCCAAAAAAAGTATGTCTAGAATACCATTTAGGTAATTGTGAAGGTCCTTGTGAATTTAAAGATGCTCAAGAAAAATATCCTGAACATGTAAAAAAATTAGAAGATGTTCTAAAGGGAAAAAATGACACTGAAATTTTTACAAAAAAATTAAAAGATGAAATGTATCAAGCAGCTGAATCCCAGCAATTTGAACGTGCAAAAGATATTCGTGATACGCTAATTAGGCTTGGAAGTCTTCAAACTAAACAAAAAATGGAGTATGTTGAAAATTCTGATGAAGAATATTTTGGTATTGGGATTCAACAACAAACTGCAACTGTAATGAATTTTAGAATGATCAATGGGGTGATTCGAGACAGTGACAAATTTTTCTTTGATTTGGTCGGTGATAATTCATTTTCAAATTTTCTTTATCAATACTATTCTACACACAAAATTCCAAAATTAATTATTACAAGTGAACTTCCTGAAAATCAAAAATTATTGGAATCCTTATTGTCTGAACAATCCGGATTTGTTGTAAAAATAATGACTCCTATCAGAGGTAAGAAAAATGATATTATGAATTTAATTTTAAAAAATATTCAATTAATTCACTCTACGGGTGCTAATCCTGCATTAATTGAATTACAAGAAATTCTAAATTTACCTTCATTACCTAACACCATTGAATGTTTTGATATTTCTAATCATGGTGCCGAATTTGCGGTTGGTTCTATGTCTAGCTTTGTAAATGGGATTCCAAATAAATCTGGATACAGAAAATTCAAAATTAAAACAATTACTAGTAGGGATGATTTTGCAATGATTGGTGAAATTATTAAAAGAAGATATTATCGATTATTAGAAGAAAATTCTACACTACCTGATTTAATTTTAATTGATGGTGGCAAAGGACAATTAAATGCAGCATTGAAATCATTGGGATCTTTAGGATTAAAATTACCTTGTATATCCTTAGCAAAAGAAAATGAAGAAGTATACCTTCCTAAAATTAAAAATCCTATAATAATTCCTAAACATAAAGAATCATTAAAAATTTTACAATACGCTAGGGACGAAACCCATAGATTTGGTGTTGCATACAATAGAACAATTAGAAAAAATCAAATAAAATAATAAAAAGAAAAATTTGGTTAGTTTACACTAACGCTTCCAACCATCCAAGGATGAACCATACAGAAGTAATCATAACTTCCTGCTTCATCAAATGTAAATGCATAATTTCCACTTGCCATTAGTAGGCTACTATCAAATACTCCTGAAGGACCGTCTGCTGGACTTCCACCTGTAACCGTGTGGGCTGCAGTGTCTATGTTTACCCATTCAACAGTATCACCTGCATTAATTGTGATATGTGGTGGTGCAAAACATTCATCGGTTTCTTCACATCCTGGAACTGCTGTTCCCACTGGGATGTCAACAATGACTGTCTTTGGTGCTGCTGCTT
>CALBNQ010000203.1 GCA_937896495.1 uncultured archaeon
GAAAGAATACAGTAAATCAAAATCTGGTTCTGAAAAATTAAAAGCACTAAACCTAGTTCGAAACTCAGTTTTAGATAAATACAAACTGTATACCAATGTGCCCTTAAAATTTAGACTCTCCAAGGCACAACCCAAGCCTCTTGAAAACTCTGATGGATTTCCAGGAGATGATTCAAAAGATCTGAAAAACTAAATTCACTCCCAACAACGACATCAATAGGTCACAATTTCGTGAGTGAATTGACCACCGTGCGGACAAATAACTTCTTTATTCTGGTACTATCTTCATTCATACATTATGAAACAAATTGGTTTACTTGGATGTGGTGCAATTGGAACTCAAATTGCACTAGCTATTGATTCTGGTAAAATCCCTGCCACTTTGACACACGTGTATGATGAATCAAATGAAAAATCTTCATCTCTAGTTGAAAAATTACAAAATAAACCAATAATTGTTGAAAACTCTCATCTATTATCTTCAAATTCTATTGACCTTGTAGTTGAAGCTGCATCTCAAGATGCAGTCAAAGATTCAGCATTGAGTATTTTACAAAATAAAAAAGATTTGATGATTATGAGTGTGGGTGCATTACTTGATGAATCAATTTATGATATTTTATCTGATGCTTGCAATGATTTCAAAAAAACAATTTATCTTCCATCTGGTGCAATTGCAGGATTAGATGGAATAAAATCAATTAAGGACGAATTGGATTCTATTTCTATTACTACAACAAAACATCCTCGTTCTCTTAAGGGTGCCAAATTTTTTGAAAACTCTGAAATTGATTTAGATAGTATCTCATCTCCTTTGATTATCTTTGAGGGTACTGCAAAAGAAGCAGTATCACTATTTCCTGCAAACATCAATGTTGCAGCCCTTTTATCATTAACTGGAATTGGAAGTGAAAAAACTCTAGTAAAAATAATTGCAGATCCTAATACTGATAAAAATACTCATCATATTGAAGCCTCTGGAAAATTTGGAAAAATGACTTTTATCATTGAAAATTTTCCTGATATCGCCAATCCTAAAACCAGTAGGTTGGCAATACTATCTGCAATTGAAACTTTGAGAACATATTGTACAAATGATATTCAAATTGGAACATAAAATCAATCACTATAAAAAAATTCGATAGTAACCAAAACCACTTTGCCAACTAACTAAGACAAATCACTACACCTATCTTTCTAACTTGCAATGTTTGGCATTACTTGATTGCTATCAATAACAATAGTGTTTCATTGAATAAAAAGGTGATTTGAAAAAAATTGAATATTTGTTTATTTTTTATTTAATTTTTAAACAAACAAAAAATTATCCATTTCTTTTTTAGTGATGATGTCGTAATCAAATCATGTATGATGGAAAGTGTCCGTTCTTTAAATTGGTGGATGGAATATTTTGTAAATACATCTCAGATAATTATTCGGGCAATGACAAAAAAGATTAACTAGTCTTGCCTGCTATTTTTTATTCATTTTCTAGACTCATCATTTTACCATCAAATTTTAAATCAAAAACTAGACCTGAATTTTATAGATATTTTAAAAATAATTCTGAGATATATTTTTAGAAAAGGGGTAATTATTGCCTCATTTGATGATTTTTAAGAAAATTTTTGACTATTTCCCATTCTTTAAATCACTAAAATTCCAATTTTTTTCGATTTATGCTCGTACAATCCTCCTCAAAACTCAAAGAAGAGATAATGCGTCTCAAAAAGGAAAAAGATGTGGTAATTTTAGCTCATAATTATGAAATTCCTGAAGTTCAAGATGTTGCAGATTTTACAGGTGATTCTTTAGGCTTATCTAGACAGGCAGCCACTGTTTCTCAAAAAACTATTTTGTTTTGCGGGGTTAATTTTATGGCAGAAACTGCAGCAATTATCAGTCCTCAGAAAAAAGTAATTTTACCTGATTTAGAAGCTGGATGTTCTTTATCTGATTCAATCACACTTGATGAATTAAAAAATTGGAAAAAGCAACATCCTGGTGCAATTACTGTGGGATATGTGAATACAACTGCTGAAATAAAATCTGAATTAGATTATTGTTGCACTTCATCTAATGCTGTAAATGTAGTAAAAGCAATTCCTGAAGACAAAGAAATTTTATTTTTACCTGATATGTTCTTGGGTTCGTATGTTGCAAAAATGACTGGACGAAAAAATATCCACATCTGGGCAGGTGAATGTCATGTCCATGCAGGAATCACTCCTGAAGATGTAACTAAAAAATTAGAATCTATGAAAGATACAGAACTAGTTATTCATCCTGAATGTGGTTGTACTACACCTTTTCTATATGATGTTGCAGATGGGAGTTTTGATGACAAAAAAGTATCAATTCTTTCAACTGAGGGAATGCTAAAACATGTAACTGAATCAAAATCAAAGAATTTTGTTGTTGCTACTGAAACTGGCATTATTTACAGAATGAAACAACAAAATCCTGAAAAAACATTTGTTCCTGCATCAGAAAAGGCAGAATGTCAATATATGAAGATGATTACCCTTGAAAAAGTATATGATGCATTAGTTAATGAAAAAAATGTAGTAACTGTTCCAAAAAATATTGCAGATAAAGCACGTTTGGCAATAGACAGAATGCTTGCGATTAGTTAGAATTTGTGATTATTTTGGTTGGATTATTTAGCAGAACTCCAAAAGATCCTCACTTGAAAGAAAACGTTAAAAAATTTAAAGAATTCAAAAAGTTACTTAAAGAAAAAAAATATACTGAAGCGCTCAAATCTGGAATAGAATTACTACGAAAAGTTCCTAACCATCATGATGCATTGTTTATGGTAGGTGGAATTTACTATCTTAAAAATAAACATAGAACTGCAATTTCATATTTTGATAAATCATTAGATATTGGCGAGTATGATGTTGATGTGTTGTTGTTAAAGGCATACTCTCATCAAAAACTAGGTGAAACTAAACGTACGATTCAATGTTGTGATAAAATCAAAGAGGTAGATCCTAAAAACAAATCAGTACAAAAATTGTTACAAGAATTAAATCTCTAAACTCATATCGATTCCTTTAACAGAATTAGTTATACTTCCAACTGAAATAATATCTACTCCTGTTTCACCATATTTTGAAATATTTTTTGAATTGATTCCTCCTGATGCTTCAAGTAATACACCACTTCGTAATTTTTCATTTTTGAGAACTGTGATTGCTTTTTTAATCTGAACTGGGGTAAAGTTATCTAGCATGATAATTGATGCACCACTTTTTGCAGCAAGTATCATATCTGGTATATTTTCAACTTCAACTTCAAATTTTTTATATTTTTTCTTTGCTTTTTTAATTAATGATTCTAGTGAATTATTAATTGCAATGTGATTATCTTTTATCATCACCATTTCGTCTAAACGTAATCTATGTTTTTTACCTCCTCCAATCTCTACTGCCTCTTTATCAAAATATCTAAGGCCTGGAGCTGTTTTTCTAGTTGCATACAGTTTTGTTTTATTGGGAATTTTTTTAACTAATTGATTTGTTTGAGTTGCAATTCCACTCATTCTTGTAAGGAGATTGAGTGCTGTTCTTTCGCACATCAAAATTCTTCTTGCATCCCCTGTCACACTCATAATGATTTGATTTGGTTTGATCTTAGTTCCATTTTTTTTTAAAATTTTTACAGCGCATCCTTTAATCTTAAAAATCTCTTTTGCATGATTAACTCCTGCAACAATTGCATTTTCTCTTGAAATAATCGTGACTGTGATTTTTTTCTTTGCTAATAGTGCACTGGTAATATCTCCCTTACCTATATCTTCAGTTAGAAATTCTGTTAATTGTTTTTTAGAATTAAATGACAACACAATGATGAAATGTTAATGTAATTTTAAAGATTTAGTAATTTTAAACTACTTTGATTGCGTACTTGCCTTTTTGTGTGATGCCTAAAGTTTTTGAAATTTCAGAATTTGTTGGATCAACAACTAGTACCACTCCCGTCCAATCTGGTGTCAAGTCTGATGATTTACATGCTGGGCAAATTTTACCTGTTGTCACACATTTGCATTTTCTGCAAGCCATTTCACGTGCCATCTTAACTTGCCTCTACTTTTGCTGGTTCACTTGCATCGCCAGATGATTTTTTGATTTCCTCTGCAATCCATTCATCTGCACCAAGGAATGGTTGTCTGCATGTGATTCCAATTTTACCCATTGTGGCAGCTTTACCTAATGATACTGCAGTAATTCTTGCACGAAGTGTAGAGCCAACTTTGAGTGTTCTTCCACTTTGATTAGCTAAAATCATTCCCATCTTGACATCACTTTTCAAATAATCGTCCATGACTTGTGATAAGTGAAGTAGCGCATCAGTTGGACCAATTCTTACAAATGCTCCAAAGTCTGTAATGTCGACAATTTCTCCTTGTACAATTTCTTGTAATTTTGGATAAAATGTAAGTGCTTCAAATTGAACTTTATGGAATGTTCCTCCATCCCCTGCAATCATCTTTCCCATCTCATCTACTTTAGCATCTAAAATCATAATGATATAACCAAGTTCTGCATTTATCATGCTCTCATACTTGTCTTTGAGAATATTCACTGCAGCTTTTTTGAGTGTAGTTCCAAACAAGCTTGGTGGAATCCTAACAACATCAACTAGGGTAGATATAGAAAACAACTGTTCTATTTTTCTTGAATTTCAATTTATGAATCTTTGGGTAATTCATTCGTAAATTTTCAAAAATTTTGGTAATTTTTTAACAAAATATCCATTTTTCAAACTATCTGACTTATGTTTAAATAATGCAGAATTGTTTTTTGACGCAATGGTGGGAATCGATCAAGTACTTGAAAAACTTAGTACTGTAATTGATCCTGATTTGAAAAAAGATATCGTGTCAATGGGTATGATTAAAGACTTGGAACTAAATGATGGAAATTTGAAATTTACCTTAGAATTAACAACTCCTGCATGTCCGTTTAATGTTGAGATTGAAGATGATGTAAGAAAAGCTATTGCAGAATTTTCAGATTTGAAAAATTTTGATATGAATGTAACTGCAAAAGTAATGGAAGGTCGTTCTCTTGAAGATGATGTTGGAATGGCAACTGTGAAAAATATTATCGGTGTAGCAAGTGGAAAAGGCGGTGTTGGTAAATCTACTGTATCCCTGAATTTAGCTTTAGCATTATCTCAAACAGGTGCAAAAGTTGGATTGCTTGATGCTGATATCTATGGTCCAAGTATTCCTTTAATGCTTGGAATGAAAGATGGATTTATGGAAGTTGAAGAAAACAAACTTCAACCTGCAGAATCAAACGGATTGAAAGTTGTTTCATTTGGATTCTTTGCTGAACAATCTCATCAAGCAGCAATTTATCGTGGTCCAATTATTTCTGGAATTTTAAAACAATTTTTAGTTGATACTAACTGGTCTGATTTAGATTATCTAATTGTAGATTTGCCTCCAGGAACTGGTGATATTCCATTAACTCTTGCACAAACAATTCCTATTACTGGAATTTTGGTTGTAACAACTCCTCAAGATGTTGCAAGTAATGTAGCAGTAAAAGCAATTGGAATGTTTGAGAAACTAAATGTACCAATTCTTGGTGTTGTTGAAAACATGAGTCACTTTATCTGTTCTAATTGTGATGAAAAACATTACATCTTTGGTGATGGTGGTGCCAAAAAAATAAGTGAAGATTTCAAAATGCCATTTTTAGGTGAAATCCCATTAAATTCTGGAATTATGTCTGGGTCTGATTTGGGAAAACCAATAATGATTTCAAGTCCTGATTCCCCTAGTGCTGTTGCTTTTAGAACAAGTGCAAAAAATATTGCAGCACAATGTAGTATTCTTGCAGCTAAACTTCAAGAGGAAACAGAATCAGAAAGTTCTAGTGAAGAATCTACTTCAGAAACAAGTAGTGCCTGATTCTCGTGAAATTACCTGATTCTTTAAGAGATCAATTGAAAATTCCTTTGGGTTTATTGTTGCCTGAAAGTCAAGTGAATAAAGAAAATATCAAAAAATATCTTTCTGATAATGCCTATGTGATTACTGTGGGTGATAGAACCACTGAAAAAATGATTGATTTTGGTTTGATTCCTTCATTGCAAATAATTGATGGTATTGAAAAAAGACAAAAAAGAGAATTCATAAAACTTGAAAATACAACTGAATTAAGCGTAGATAATCCTGCTGCACAAATCACCCCTCAAAGTATTGAAATTATTAAACAATCTTTTAGCTTAAAATCTCCTGTACGTCTTTTGGTTAATGGTGAGGAGGATCTTTTGGTAATTCCTGTTTGTATTTTTGCTCCTGAAAATTCTATTGTTATGTATGGGCAACCAAATGAAGGGTTGGTTATAGTTAAAATCACTCCCGAAATTAGAAATAAAACACAAAGATTACTTGATTTAATGAAATAATCGGGGTATGATGAGACGGTGGCTGTATGATTTATGATTACTCTACTAATACCTCTGACCCTATTACTTCATAAATTTGAAGAATGAAAATAAACCAACTATCTTAGAAGAATTGACATTTGAGAATAAACATGCATTTGATGATATTTTTTTATGAAGTTAGATCCTGAATTACGACTACAGATTTTAGAAAAAACTGGAGTTTATTCAAATAGATTCTCTATTGCCGAACCCCATCTTCTACTTACTACAAAAGAAGTTCTTGATGCTCCAAAAGAAATGACTGAAGGCAGACGTACTTCTGCTTACAAATATTATGGTGTTTCATATCTTCAACATAATTTAGTTTTCATAAATGTTAGAAAAATACCTGATGAAAAAACTTTGGAAAATACCCTTGTTCATGAATTAATCCATATGCGTTTTCCATATCTGGCACATGGTAAAAGATTCAATAAACTTGTTCGTCAAGGTTTACGTGGAAAAACTTTTGCACCTTATAAAAAAAGAAAATGATTTTACATGTTTTGAAATATTGTTGATTCCTTTTTTTAATTGACTTTTACTATGTGTGTATTTGATGGATCATTTTGTAATGCTTTTTGTTTCATCTTTTATGACTAATGTCATGTCTAATTCATCTATTTTATTTTGAATTGCTTTTTTCAAAATACCATTATGTAATTCACAAAATTTGAAATAATTATCTGATGTTTGGAAGCAACCACAGATCCATTTTATCTTCTTTTCACCTTCAACTGTCCATTTTGAATATTTTTGTTCTGACATGTTATTGATTAATTTTTAAAATTTAAAAATCTAGTCTTTAGAAAAAGGAAAAAGATTAAGGACAACCTTCCATTTTTTGGATAAAGTAGCCTTTTTCTTTAATTGCCTGTTCTACAGGCTCTGGTGCTCCTTGTGAGTGACAAAATTGACATTCATTTGTAGTCATTTCTGCTTCTCCTTCACCTACTGATTGTAACCATTCTTTACCGTATGTGAGGGCTTTGTCATGATCTTTTTCACCAGTAATTACATCAAAGTGCATTGTGTGACCATCTGCTGCTTTGACGTATGTGTCGTATACGTGAATTTCCATAATTCATTATCAAAAAAAGGGATATTTAATTCAAAAACTATTTCCCGTGAACACTTGTTTATTTTTTGGGAATGTTTGAATAATGATTCTTTGAATAAATTTGTAAGAAATTATGAAATATTCTGTAATGTTGCACATTCAAAACTCTTCTTCTATTATTTTAGAATTAGATGATATGCATTCACCAAAAACAGTCAAAGAATTTTTGGCAAAATTACCTTTCAAAGTTGTTCTAAATGTGTGGGGAGATGAAATCTATTCTTCACAATCCCCTATAACACAACCTGAAGAAAATTCAAAACCTCTAGTTTCTCTTTATGATGTTGCATATTGGCCTACCGGAAAAGCAATTTGTTTGTTTTTTGGATTCACTCCTATTGGAAATCCTGGAGAAATAACTCCTGCATCTCCTGTTAATGTAATTGGAAAAATCATTTCAACTGATAAAACAATTCTAAGTAACATTGATGGATACGATGGTGAATTTAGATTAATTGAAAATTAATTTTGAATTTGAATCTCTGAGATATCTGATTTTAACACATATGCTCTGAATTCTTCGTTAATTCCAGAATAAATTGCCCAAACATATGGATTATTTTTCATGAATTTTTTATCTGTATTTGATGGATATGCTTCTCCATTCGGGTGTGAATGAAAAATTCCAATAATTTTCAAATTCAATTCTTCTTCTTTTTGATACATTTCCATTGTTTGTTCTGCTGATAATGTGAATTCTATTGGAGATGAATCAATGTTTTTTGTTAACCAGATCTCTTTAACTTTCCAAAATTCGTCATCTGATTCTCCGTACAAAATTGCACATGATTCATTTGGTTCTTCTTTAACTGCATGATCAGTTAGCATTTTTTTATGTAATTTTGAAATAATGAATTTTTGCAACTTTATTCTACGTTTACAGTTCCTACCATCCATGGATGGAATGTGCAGTAATAATCATAACTTCCTGCTTCTGTAAATTTGAATTCATAAACATCTCCTGCTAACATCATCTCTGAATCAAATACACCATCTACATCTGTTGGTGCTTTCCCTGATGTAACTGTGTGAACTGTGTTGTCTACATTATCCCATGCAATTACGCTTCCAACTTTAACATTAATCACTTGTGGGTCATAGTAAATCTGACCATCATCTGGAATTGCTGCACCTTGTGGAATCATAACTTTTTCTGGTTCTTTTGGAGCTTCAATAATTAATGTTGAAGTCATCCAAGGATGTACAATACACAAGTATTCGTATTCTCCAACCTCTAGGTTAGTTGTATCTAAAGTAAATACATCTCCGGCACTCATAAGACTTGAATCAAATGTTTCTCCAAAGTCTTCTGTACTAGTTACAGTATGTGCTACACTGTCTACATTTGTCCACTCTACTGTGTATCCTTGTGTTACTATTGCAACATCTGGTTTGTAGTCTGGTTTGCCTTCTTGTGCAGAACCTTCTAGAATTTCAATTGCAAAAATTGGACCTGCTGGTGTAATATCTTCTTCTGGTTCTTCAATTTGAACTTGAGGAATAATGTATGAATCTGGACTTACAACTCCAAATGCTAACCACATGATAATTCCAGTAGCTGATGCCATTCCTACAATGGCTCCAATTGGTTTTACATAATTTGGATGCTTCATTGATAGATATGCTATAATTATTGCTGGAAATGCAATTGCCATTAAAAGACCTGCAAGTGTAACTGTGTAATTTGATGTATTCATTGTAAAAGCAAACATTCCAAATCCTAGAGAAATTGAAACCACCACCAAAGCTGTCGCTTTTGCTCTATTACTGGTGGATACCCCCCCATCTAAAATCCCAGTAGCTAGGAAAATTAATCCAATAAACATGGTCAAACCTGTTAATGCATGCATGCCATCAATGAATGTGTGTGCAATACCTGCATAAGATATCACAACTCCAGCCAATCCTATGGCTGTAAGTCCCATTCCCGGCATCATGAGATCCCAATTACTCATTTAACGTTGCTGGTAGGACTGAGATACTTATTCCTTTTGAAATCTATTGGATCAACACGACAAAGAAATTAAATGGCTTTGGGCTAGGATAGAGTGAGTTGGGATTTAAAGAAATACTGGAAATATCTAAACCACGAATAGTTGTTCTTTTGGTAATTACTGCTGTTACTTCTATGTATGCTGCAAGTAAATTAGTTGAAGGTGCACCTGATCTTGAATTATATCATTATTTGCACATTATTGTTGCTGGCGGGTTGGCTTCAGCTGGTTCAAGCGCTTTGAATCATTATTATGATAAAGACATTGATCCAAAAATGTCTCGAACTAGTTCTAGACCTATTCCTTCTGGACGAATGGCACCATCAAATGTTCTGATTTATGGCTTGGCTGTTAGCTGTATTTCTGTTATCTATGGATTCTTTGCGTTAAATGCAGTTTCTGCATTTTTTATTGCATTGGGAATTTTTTCTTATGTTGTAATCTACACTGTTTGGCTAAAACGTCTAAATTCATCAAATATTGTAATTGGTGGTATTGCTGGTAGTGCTGCATCTTGGGCTGGTTGGTCAGCAGCTACTGGTAGTTTGGACTTGCTAGGATTTTTGGTTGGATTTTTGGTGTTTGTATGGACTCCATCACACTTTTGGTGTCTTGCAATGAAAATTAAAGACGAGTATGATCAAGCAAATGTTCCAATGCTACCTGTGGTTATAGGAATGCAAAAAACCTCTAAATACATTTTAGGAAATACTCTTATCTTGTTGCCTTTTTCATTAACCCTTGTACTTATTCCAAACGGATTAGGTCTTGTCTATACTGTAATTGCTATAATTTCTGGTGGATTGATGCTTGCATATCATTACAAATTAACAAAAATTCCAACTTCTGAATTTGCTTGGAAAGCATACAAAGTTACTGCTCCATATCTTACAATAATTTTCGTTGCAGTTGCGTTGGATGCTGCATTCCATATTTCTTTGTTTTAGAATCTATTTGTCAAAACCTGGGAAACTGGCTTCATAATCTTTTTCCATTATTTCTTTATTTTGTTCTTCAATCTTATCCACTTCTTTTTCCACTATTACCACTTCTATTCTTCGTTCATCTTTTGTAATCCATGATACTTTGATGAGTCCTAAAATTTCTAAATCTAATAATATTTTATTGAATTTAGCATTTGGAATTTCATGTTCATCTTTAAGTAAAATCTTGCTCAATTCAACATCCGTTAATGATTTTTCTTCCTTGATTTTATCAAATACTGTATTTCTTATTGGTATTGCCATCTTTATCCGTAAAATGATTTATCTTCTGATTTTGGTACTACGTTAGATATACTTTCCTTCACACTGTTATACCATTGATTAACTTCATTAGTAATTGATGGTCTAACCTGCTTCAAACTACTTGCAAAGTCTTGACTAGAAATTTTTAAAGAATTATTTCTCATTGCATGAACTGCTGCTTCTCTACATAGCGATGCTAAGTCAGCACCCGTAAAATTTTGAGTAGCTATTGCAATCTCTTGTAATTTCACATCGTTTGTTAGTGGCATCTTTTCTGTTAAAATTTTTATAATTTCAAATCTTCCTTTCTCATCTGGTGGTGAAACATACAAAACTAAATCTAATCTTCCTGTTCTTAGTAATGAATTATCTAAAATATCTGGTCTATTTGTAATTCCAATCACTACAACTTGTGAAGTGATACCTTCTTCAATTTCTGTTAATAATTGACTTAGTATGTTTTCACCTGCTCCTCCTTCTTTAGTTTTATTTCGTGCAAGAGAATCTAATTCGTCAAAAATCACAACACATGGTGATGATGCTTTAGCTTTTCTAAATATCTCTCTGATTGCTTTTTCAGATTCCCCCATCCATTTTGAAAGGATTTCAGGACCTCTTACTAAAATCATGTTTGCTCCAGTTTCTGTTGCAAGTGCCCTGGCAAGCAAAGTTTTCCCACATCCTGGTGGTCCATAAATTAATGCCCCCTTGGGTGGTTTAATTCCCATTTTTGTAAATTTACTTGGTTTTTTCATTGCTGTAACAAGATTATCTGTTAAAGTTTTTTTAATCTCATCTAGTCCTCCAACATCTTTCCACCATACTTTGGATCTTTCTACATAAACTTCTCTCATGGCTGTAGGGATTACTTCGTGCATTGCTTCGTAAAAATCAATTAACTTGATTTGCATCGATTGTAAAACTTCAGATGGAATTTTTTCAGTTTCAAGATCAATTTCTGGTAAATACCTTCTAATTGATTTTAGTGCAGCTTCTCTACACAAAGATTTGATGTCTGCTCCTGTATACCCATGTAATTCTGATGATAGATCTTTTAGATCAATATCTTCACTTATTGGCATTCCTCTTGTATGGATCTCTAAAATTTCTAGTCGTCCATCCTCATTTGGTACTGAAATCTCAAATTCTCTATCAAATCTGCCTGGTCTTCGAAGTGCTGGATCCACACTGTCTGGTCTATTTGTAGCTCCTAAAACAATCACATTTCCTCTGTCATTAAGACCATCCATTAATGCCAAAATTTGGGCTACGACTCTTTTTTCAACATCACCATATGCCTCTTCTCTTTTTGGAGCAATGGCATCAATTTCATCAACGAAAATAATACTTGGCGAATTATCTTTGGCTTCTTTGAAAATATCTCTTAACCTTGCTTCTGTTTCACCATAATACTTGTTCATAATTTCTGGACCATTAATTAAAAACATATTTGCATCTGATTCACTTGCAAGAACTTTTGCAAGCAAAGTTTTCCCACATCCTGGTGGTCCATGAAGTAAAATTCCACTGTGTGGCTCTATACCTAATCTTACAAATAATTCTGGATGTTTTAATGGCAGTTCTACTATTTCCCTCATTGCTTTGACTTTTTCTTGTAACCCTCCAACTTCTTCATATGTTACACGAATTTTTCTGTCTGTTGCAGTTTCTGTTGAAATATTCAAATTGGTGGAACTATCAATTTTTACAACTCCTTTTGGTGTTGTCTTTGTAATTTTGAAATCCATTGAATTTCCTAAAATCATAACTGAAATTTCATCACCATGAACAATTGGCATTCCTTTTAGTCTATTTTTAACAAAATCTGTAAATTCCTTGTCAACTGTCACTGTATCATTTACTGGTGTAAGTGCAATTGTTTTTGCAATCTTTGATGAAACTTTTCTAATCTTTACAATATCGTTTACTGACGCTCCTACATTTTTTCTTGTTTGTCCATCAACTTTGATTATGTCTGGTAATTTTTCATCTTCATCAACTGGCCAAATCACTGCACAACTAGAACGTGAACCCATAATTTCTACAGTATCTCCTGGAGAAATTTTAAGAAAATCCATTGCTTCTGGGCCTATTCTAGCACGTTTTTTACCTACATCTCTTTGTTTTGCTTCACCAATTCTCATCTGCAAAGGTTCTTCTTTGCGTGCCAAAAAAATCTCCTATTTCATGTCAACTGACATTCTGCTCATGTTGAGAACTTCAAATTCACTGACCCCTTCAGTATTTTTAACTGCATTTTCTAATGCATCACTTTGACCTTCTTTATCTTCTAAAACAAATTCTGCTTTCAAAAACTCTAGTCCAAATGCTAGCGGTTCTTTTGCATGTCTTTTCATTGACATTCCTTCTGGCAATGAAGTTTTGAGAGTTTCTACTAATTTATCAAGATCAACTTCTGTTCCTTTTGGTAAAATTTTTGTGATAAATAGTAACTGTGCCATTTTTTTATGGTCCCCTCGAATTACATGATGTACAAGTATAGTTTCTTGCAGCTTCTCTGCAACTTTGACATCTCCAAATCAAATCTTCGCCACAATTTGGACAGTTGAACTTTACACATTTATCATTAGGCATAATGTGTCTATTACAACAACTGCATGTTGGTAGTGATATACTAGATGACATAACGGAAATTTCTGTAAACATCATTTATACTTTCCTTGAAATTTAAGCGTAAATTAACTAAGTAGTTTTTTGAATTCTCCTCCAATCAAAACTTTGGCTGTTTTAATTGATCCTTTTAATCCCAATAATTTTATAATTGAACCTGTATGGAAATCAAAATCATCTTTTTCAGAAATATCTTTGATTATTTCTGGTGAAATCGTTTCAAATAGTTTATTGATGGTATTATTGTCTAATTTTTCCAAAATTTTTCTTGCAAAAATTTGTTTCTCAAATTCTTTTCCGAATCTATCTGTCCATCTTTTTTGATAATCTTCAAGATCTGATTTATTATTTGTTTTAAGAAATTTGGCAATTGCTTGACCTGCATAAACTCCTCCCATCCCACTTGTAAAAATCCCTCCTGCTGTAGTTGGTTTTGCTTGACCTGCTGCATCTCCTATGATGACTGTTTTACCTTCTACAAAATTTTTAATTGGTCCTTTGATCCAAATTGGAGCAAAAATTTTTCTAATTGTTGAATAGTTTCCTTTTTCTTCAAGAATACTATCTAATGTTTCTGCAACATTAATCCCCTTACCAGCAATTCCTACTTTTCCCTTTCCTTCACTTGATGGAATGACCCATGCAAAAAATCCTGGATATTTTTTTTGATCAAACATTACTTTGACTTGTCCTTTGTGAATCCAATCTGCATAAATTTCATATTGAGCTGATGATATGATTCCTGTTCTATCTTTATGAATTAAAGATGAAACTCCTCTTGCATCTACAAAAATCTTACAATCAATTTTCCCCTCATTGGTTCTTACACCTGTATTTGTAATTTCTTGAAAACTTGTCCGAACTCTGATAACTGTGCCATTCTTTTGTGCTTGAAAAGCTATTTGTTTGTCTAACTCTCTTCTACTTATTTCAACAACTTTTTGATTTTTTGAATTTATTAAAAATTTATTTTTATTAGGTGCTGAAATTTCAGCTGATTCTATCATGTGGTCAAAAGTTTTCCTAAACGGAATGACTTCTAACTCTTCCAATCCTGCAATACTCACTAACCCACCACAGTGTTCAGGTGTCCCAATTTCATAATCTTCTTCAACAACCAGAACTGAATGTCCTTTTGCAGAAATTTCTCTTGCTGCTAATAATCCTGCAACACTTCCTCCTGCAACTACTACATCAAAGTACACAGATTTTGTTTCTTTGTCAATTATTTAATTCCAAAGTTTTTCATTACGCCTATGTTGTGAAAATACTATGGGTGACATAAAACAAGTGATTGTTGTTAGAACTGATCTAGGTATGGGTAAAGGAAAGATTGCAGCACAAGTTGGACATGCTTGTGTGCTGGGTGCAGAACATGTAAGAAAATCACACTTTGAATGGTATGAAAAATGGTGGGGTGGTCAAGAAAAAGTAGTCCTCAAAGTTTCAGGAATCAAAGATTTACAGGAAGTTAAAAGGCATGCAATTGATCTAAATCTTCCTTGGTCTGAAGTGACTGATGCAGGACATACCCAGATATCTCCTGGCACGACAACTTGCATTTCCATTGGACCTGCACCTGAAAACTTGATTGATAAAATTACTGGGGATCTGAAACTACTCTAATACCTTGCAATAAAATATAACGAGGCTCAATATTTTTTTAAATATGAAGAAAAAAGGATTACTGATTGTTTTATTTTTTGGTGGAATAATGGTAACATCTGGTTTTGGATTACAAAGTATGATGATCCCTGTAGATGAAGATAATCCACAAATAACTATCACTGGAACTCCTGCTGATAATTTTCCTGATGAACAACGTTCACAATTTTGTGGCTCTAGTATTGCAAAATCCACTAAATTTATTCAGGAATTTTCAATTCCTACACCATGTACAAATCCTTTAGCAATTGTTGCTGATTATGATGGAAATGTTTGGTTCACTGAAACAAACACTGGAAATTTAGGAAAGTTTGATCCAATCACTGAAACATTTACTGAATATGAAAATCCTACATGGCCTGATGGAACCCGTTCTATGATGTGGGGAATCGATTACGGTCCTGATGGTTCTGTATGGTTCACAGATGAAACTTATGATTCTGTTTGGAAGTTTTCAAGTATAGATGAAACGTATGTACGATTGGCATATCCTAATGAAGGAAACTCCTTGCCTCAAAAACTCAAAATTGATGGCTCAAAAATTATTATTAATGATTTTACTGGGAACAAACTTACATTGTTGGATCCTAACCAATCTGGGGATGATGTAAATTATCTTAGTATCCCCTCCCCTGTTGATAATTCTGTAACTGCTGATTTTACTGTGGATGCAAATGATAACATCTGGTTTACTAATTGGTTGTTTCAGCAAGGCGGTGTTTTAGTTAAATTTAATCAAAACGGATACTTAGATTCTGTTGCAGGTTCTGATGAACAATCTTTACCTTTACTAGATTTTGTTAAAATCTATGAATTGCCAAAAACATTACTTACTCCAAATGGTGCAACAATATCTGATGATGGAACCATTTGGTTGGCTGACACTACCTCCTCATCGTTTTTCAATTTTGATCCAACCACTAAAGAATTCATTCAATATGTAACTGCAGATCCTATTTTGGATACATATGGGAATCAAACTGGAATTGTAAAATCTCCTATTTCTAGACCTTATTGGATTGAGACTGATGATCAAGGAAGAATTATCTTTAATGCTCAAACTGCAAATAACATATCTGTGATGGATCCAAAATCACAATCTCTCATAGAATATCAAATTCCATCAAAAAACCCTCATTGGGGTGACTGTGAATCTGGTACTGGTGTAATATTAGAAAATTGTGGCTTGTCTCAATCTTTTGATTTTGCTATTAGTGGTGAAAAAATCTGGTTTTCTGAATGGGTTGAAAATAATATTGGAGTAGTTGACACATCCATTACACTACCTGTTGAATTACAATTCGAGACTGATTCAATCACTTTGACTCCTGGAGAATCAAAACATCTGAATTTTCTTGTTCTATCTGACTCTCAAGATGATTTGTTTGATGTATTGCTGATTAGAAATACTACTCATGAATTCCTTGATGTAACCCTTGATCACAATACTTCTGAAATATTTCAATTAAATTCTGGTGATTCGATACCTATCCATACAAATATTTCTGTAGGTGATAATGCAGTTACTGGAACTTACAAAATCCTTCTTGGAGTACAATTGTCTGATATTGCAGTGAGTAAATTCGTTACAGTGACAATAGAGTGATCCCTGATTTAGATGCCCAAATTGGAATTTCTGTTTATAGTACTTCATTTATTGGAATTGGAGGAAAAATCAGAATAACACCTGAAGATTTTGAAGTTTCTGAAATTATTTCTGAAAAATCTCAAAATTCAATTAATGACCAAGATGGTTATGCTGTGTATAAACTAAAAAAGAAAAAAATTGACACTAATCATGCTTTATCTGATATATTTAGAAAAAAAGGAATTAGATTAAAAGCACTTGGATTAAAAGATGCATCTGCAGTTACTGAACAATTTGTTTGTTCTGGGAATAAAGGAAAAGGTATTGATATTTTTACAACTGAAAAATATTCTCTTGAAAAAATCGGTCATGTAAAAAAACCCTTGTCTAAAAAAGATATGATAGGAAATCATTTTAAAATTACAATCTCTGAATG
>CALBNQ010000204.1 GCA_937896495.1 uncultured archaeon
CTATTACATCATCATTTTCAATTAATCCAGGATTTGAAAATCGAGAGTTTTTACCAAATAAAGAAGAATATAATTTAGGACCATAAAATAATTCATCAAAAATATTATACAACAAATTTTCATGATGAGTGCCAGGGTAAGATAATTTATTTTTGATTTCAGAGATATCCATATCATTTAGATAGTTTTCAACTGATACAATACCACTAGGGTCTGCATGGTTAATCACATCAAAAATAAAATCACTCTGATCTTTTTGAGATTTTTTTGCAGCCACAATACACAAAATTGCAGCATATGCCAAATCAACTTCATCATTGAATCCACCAGTAGATTTGAAACCATCAATTATTTTATGATCAATTGTAATGCCATCTGAAATTTTTGCATAATTTTTTAAAATGTATTGTACAGTTTGAGTAATGGTACTATCATATGATCGTGTAATATCAATTAGAACTCCATCACAATCAAAAACAATTCCATCAATAGAATTCACTACATCATTAAATGATTCATCAAGATAAATTCCAGGAAGTTTTTGTAGTAGAGTCATATTGATTTGATCTAAAGCATCATCCAAGCAAATCCCTAATTGCAAGTAAGAATTTTGAATTCATTTCTTTTGTACCAACAGTTACTCTAAGACAACCCAAATGATTTCCAATTTTCCCTAGTTTTCGAATAGATATTCCTTGTTCAGCAAGGGCAGAATAGACTCGTTTGTAAGAGCCATGTGCATCAAATAGTATAAAATTTGCCTGAGAATCAAAGACATCAAAGGCATCATGCTTCTTCAAAGTATTAGTTATTCTCTTTCTTTCAGATTTTATTAATTCTGCTGCATGATACATCAAATCTGTTTTTTGTAATGCTGCAATTCCTGATTCTATGGTAATTGTAGATAATGGATATGGGTATTGTAAAACATTCATGAATGTTTCAGTGAATTTTTTATTTGCAACAAAGTATCCCAAACGAAGTCCTGCCAATCCAAATGACTTTGAAAGGGTTCTAACTACAATCAAATTATCACAAGATTTTGTCATGTTAGCCAGAGAATAATTTGCAAATTCACCATATGCCTCATCAATAATTACAAGACCAGAAAATGATTTGATGAGTTTTTGTAATTGAGGTTTTGTAAATGTAAATCCAGTAGGATTGTTAGGAGAATCTAGATATAAAATATCTGCAGATTTGGAATTTTTTTCAAATTCAGCAATATCTAATTTCATATCATCTGAAAATGGTATTGCAATTAATGGAATGGAGTATAATTTACATCGTTCTTCAAAAAATCCAAATGTAGGTTTGGATGTTAAGATTTTTGTCTTTTTTGATGCAAAGTGTAATAGGATTAAATCCAAGATTTGATCAGAACCGTTTCCAACTCCAATCATAGATACAGGAATTTTTACAAATTTTGAAATCATTTTAATTAATTCATCAATTCTTCCAAGAGGGTATTCTCGAATATCAGAATTTTTTCGAGCAATACTTAGAATGTCATTTTGAAATTGTTTTGGAATTACATAGTTTTCATTTGAATCAAGTTTTACAGAATCCGATATCAATTCAGGTTTAGTATATCCACCAATTGAGGATAGTTTTTCTATTTTTTTATCAACCCATGAACTCATGATAATCTACCTTTTACTGCAGTGTAGTGATTGTATAATTCCTCAGATGTGGTCAAAATATCAAGTGAGGAAGAGATTTTTGATAATCCAGATTTTGAACTAGTAACTATAGTATTAATTTTTATAAAATCAAATACAGATAAGGGTCCACGAATTTTTCCAAATCCATTTGTAGGAAGAATATGATTTGAGCCTAAAAGGTAATCACTAGCAGATGATGGTGTGTAATTTCCCAGCAATACAAGACCAGATGTAGTAATTTTTGTAGAATCAGATTCAGAATTTTTAGTCATAATTTGTAGATGTTCAGGAGATAATAGATTTGCAAGTTTGATCATATCAGATTTTGATTTAACAACTGCAACAAATCCATTATTTTTTAAACTAGATTTTACAATTTTTTCTCTTTTGATTTTTGGTAAAATTTTAGATATATTTACAGAGATTGATTTTGCCAATTTTTCAGAAGTTGTGATACAATAACAAAAAGTATCTACAGAATGTTCTGCTTGTGAGATTAAATCTAGTGCAATGTATTGAGGATTTGCAGAGTTATCTGCAATAATTCCAAGTTCAGTTGGTCCTGCAAGCATATCAATTCCAGTAGTATCACCAATCAATGATTTTGCAGCAGTAACAAATGCACCACCTGGACCCACAATTTTATCAACTGGTTGTATAGATTTAGTACCAAAGGTAAGAGCTGCAATACTTTGAGCTCCACCTGTTTTGTAAATTTCATCAGCACCACAAATATCAGCAGCCACTATTGTCAATGGATGAATGTGTCCTGTTTTATCAGGAGGTGAAACAACTACTATTCTTTTGACTCCTGCAATTTTTGCAGGTATAATAGACATCACTGCAGAGCTTGGGTATTTTGCCAATCCACCTGGAACATAACATCCAACACTTGGGATTGGAATAAATTTTTTAGAAATAGTTACTCCATCTGACTTTATTTTTTTATTTTTTAATAATGATTTTAGTACAGATTCAGTTTTGGATAATCTAGATTTTGCTTGACGAATTGAGGCAATTTCAGATTTTGAAACCAAAGAATATGCAGATTTTATCTCATATGGAGTGACTCGAAATGATGAGAGATTAGCACCTCCAAATTTTTTCTCGTATTGAAATAATGCTTTATCACCATTTTTTTTTATATCTTCAATAATTTTTTGAACAATTTTTTTATTTTTTTGTGGTAATTTTGGAGTGATTGAGGCTGCAAATGATGAGAGATCAGTTACTTTGATTATTTTTATCAATTTTCTTCATCACGTTTAATTTCTTCAAGTTCCAAAATTTGTCTTGGTTCATGAACTACCAATCCTTGAGCAATCTTGCGTAGTTTTGGGATTAATTTGTGATATTCTTCTTTCTTGATTACAGTGTTTACTCCAAACCATCCATCTTCACTTAATGGTGAAATAGTTGGTCTCTTCAGAGAAGGCATTTGTGAAAGTAATTTCTTTAGATTTTTTTCCTCAACATTGAGGTAGATGTGTAGATATTTTCTTCCAATAACTGCACCCTTCATTAAAGTAATAATATCAAAAATTTTTTCACGTTTCTTTGGATCTTTTAATGATTTTTTATTCACTATCAAATGAGCAGTGGATGTAAGTACCTCATCTACAATTTTTAGTTTATTTTGTTTTAAAGTAGTTCCAGTTTCAGTGACATCCATAATTGCATCAACATCTTCAGGTGGTTTTGCCTCAGTGGCACCAAAAGAAAGGTGAATCTGAACATTTTTGTTATTTCCAAGTCTCATCCAAGGTGTAACGATTAGTGGATCCTTGTTACCATAATATTTTTGGTAAGATTTCAATCCCTTAAGGAATTTAGATGCAGTGGTAAGATATTCTGAAGATATTCGAAGTATCTTTTTCTTTTTTCCATAATCATTTACCATTGCATCAAGATTTTTGTAACGATACTTGTCAGGAAATGCAATTACTAGTCTAATTTTCCCATACTCTAAATCCAAGATAGGTTCAACATCAGAATTGGTTTCCCCTACCCAATCTTTACCAGTAATTCCAACATCATACAATCCTTCAGCAACCAAAGTAGGAATCTCTTGTGGACGAAGCATTTTGACTACAATACTTGGATCATCCAAATACACACGATAAGTTCTACTTTTTCTATTAACACGAGTCCAGGATTTTTCTAATAGTTTGAATGTAGCATCTTCTAAACTTCCTTTAGGGATTGCAAATTTAACATCAGACATTTTCAATTTTTTTTCTACCTAGTCATATAATAGCATAATCACATATGTTCAAGAATTTCTTTTGCCTTGACAAGTGAGATATTTTTTTGTTCAATCATGATTTTGACTATTTCATCTATTTGTGAAGAGTCAGCTCCAGCAGCAGCAGCCAAATTTCTTGCGTGTAGTCTCATGTGTCCTTTTTGAATTCCTTCAGTAGAGAGTGCACGTATTGCACTGTAATTTTGAGCAAGACCTGTAGCTGTCATGACACATGCAAGTTCTTGTGCAGAAGAGGCTCCTAAAATTTTTGTACATACTTTAGCTACTGGGTGGACATTAGCAATACCACCTACAATTCCAACTGAAAGTGGTATTTGAAGTTCACCTACAAGATTTCCATCACCATCTTTACTCCATTTACTTAAGGAACGATATTGTCCTGATTGTGCAGCATATGCATTTGCTGCAGCTTCAATAGCACGACTATCTTGGCCCACTGCATTAGCAACTGCAATTGTACCATTCATGATTCCTTTGTTGTGAGTAACTGCACGATACACATCATTATCTGCAAATTCATATGCCAAAATAATATTATCAATTACGGATTCCCCGCCCACTGCTTCTTTCTCAAATATTGCTTTTGCAGTAACCATTCGTCGAGTAGAATAATTAGATAGGATTCTCAATAATGTTCTTCCACCAGTTATTTTCTCAATTAATGGAGATACTGCTTCACACATTGTATTTGTGATGTT
>CALBNQ010000205.1 GCA_937896495.1 uncultured archaeon
AAAAAATGATCCTTGAAAAAATATCTTCCAGATAAACAATACTATTACAAAATTTTATGAAAAATGAGTTTTGCTCACTATAATTTCTTATACCCCTTTAAAAAATCTGAATAGTATTACATTTGATTTAGTTTATTCTTACAGAATTAGAAGAATTCTACTCTAACATCCAAAATATTTCGCCCAACTACTATCTGCAAATTCACTTGTTTTGCAATGTCTAGTGGATATTTCTCCGTGACCTGATTTTAGAATATTTTCATTGATTATTTTACCATTACACATTACTAAACCAATTATTCTGTCATAACTCCCTTTAGTTTGTAAATCATCTTCATCTACTAAAACTGTAGATCCAACAGGACAAATTTTTGATAGGTATTCCATTGCTAAAACACCTTCTTCATCATACGATTCAGGAGATGATACTAATGCAAATCTAACGGATTTATTATCAACTTTGATTGTATCTCCATCTATAATTTCGGTAACCTTTCCTGTAATACATTGTGCTTCACCTGAACATCCTGAACCAAAAGGAATCGTAATTACTAAAACTCCTGCGATCACCAGGATCACTGGAATGATATATTTTATTGGAAGCATCTTATTCTAAATGAAAACCGCATCTAAAAAAACTTCATTTTATGAAATTATTATGTATTATTTTAAAAAATTTTTATTATGATTTTAGAATTTTGTTAATTTACATTCTTGTCCTTGTGTTCTACATTCTGAACAATACAATAAAGGAATTCTTGACTCTCCAATGTTTTTAAAATTTAAATGCGAATCCATAATGTGACCACATTCAGAATTTTGACATTTTGTATCTTTATTATCATAAAGTGTTTGAATTGATGATTCACCCATAATCATGTGTTTTTTTTGACAGTTAAATTATTTTCTAATTATTAAATAAGATTATAATTTTTGGAGAATCTCATTTTCTTTTAATGTGTTTTATGAACTAGTATTGATCTCTGTTTATGACTCTTGCAATTTCTAATATTTTTTGATGATATATTGAGACATTCATTAATCACACCCATTTCACTTTTTCATTTTTTTGTCTATTCTGGATATCTTTTGTAAATGATCAATTCTAAATACTAATAAAAAATCATACACTCATGACGAAAACAATTAGTTGTAAAGATGCGGGAAAAGACTGTACTTGGTCAGCTTCAACAGAAACCGAAGAAGAATTGATGTCTCTAGTCACTAAACATGTTTTGGCAGAACACAAAGAAATTGAGTTGACATCTGAAAATATTTTAAATATCAAGTCATTAATCCAAGAAAAATGATTGCTGATTTTTAAAGTTTTATTCAATTAGTATTGCAGGTTTAAATGGTCTGGCATGCTTTGCTTTTTCTTTTGGATCATAGATATCTTCATCTGATGCAGAAAATACTTGAATGTCTACATCAAACTCTTTTTTTCCAATACTTGTTAATTCTGAAGATAAGAATTCTTTTTCATTAAATTCTGTAGATTCTAATTTCATAGCTTTAATCTCTTCGGATTCTGAATGTAAATCTTTAATTGTTTTTTGGACAAAGTTTGGCATCTTTTTAGCATCAGTAGTTTGGGGATCTGCAATTAACTCTTTCATCACTACTCCCATATTGTTTTGACCGCCAACCATTATGTTAAGCATTTTATGATATATTTTAGATTTCATTTCATCTGAATTCACATAAAGTACAATTTTTTTTGGTGAAATTTTTGTGACTTTGAGAATATTTGTAATGTCTTCTATTGTTGATTTTAGTAAATCTTCAGATTGAATTGCAGTTGCATCAACTCTTTCTTTAGAATATTTTGGCCAAGATGATTTTGAAACAAGTCCTGAATTCTTTAATTTACTCCACATTTCTTCTGCAATATGTGGTGCAAATGGAGATAACATTGCAACTCTAATTGAATTTATTTGATGTAATATTCCAGACACATCTTTTCTTCCTTTTGCTTGAGTTCTTTTTGCATACCAATTCAAATCAGTTTCAAATGTAAATAAAATATCATGAAGTGCCTCACGTAATCTCATCTTCTGGATTGCTTCAGTAATTTCTAAAATTTTATTTTGAGTTTTAGATAAAATCCATTTATCCTCTATTTCTAATTCATTAATCGGATTATTTTTGAGCCTAGAACATTCTTCAAGGAGCGATTCTAATTTATTTTGGATTCCTGAAACTGAATCCATATTAAAATCCGCATCTTGAAGTAATTCTGCTGATGAGATAATTGCTAATCTTATAGGATCAGCACCATGATCTTTGATTGCTGTACGTAATGGGATAATGTTCCCCATACTTTTTGACATTTTTACCCCATCCATCATCACACTACCATTGACAACAATTTCTTGTGGCCAGAATTTTTTCTCAAAAATTGCTACATGATTTAACACAAAAAATGATAAGTGATTTTGAACTAGGTCTCGACCTGAATGTCGTGAATCAACTGGATAGAAATAATCAAATTCATTTTTTATCATTTTTACTATTCCTTCAGAAATATTTGATACACTTGCAGCTGATTTTACATCCCCTTTGTTCAATAAAACATAGTCAAAAAATTCTCGAGTTAAATTATCTGGAGTTACAGTTCCATCATTTACAAATCGTGAAATGGTATAATATGACATGTAAATTACACTATCAGACAATGATTCTACAATCCAATCTTTGTCCCATGGGAGTTTAGTTCCTAACCCTTGTTGTCTTGCACAAGCTCGTTCATGTAACCAATCGATAACCTCTTTGAATTCTGTTCTGATATTATTTGGTAGAATATTCATTTCATCAAAACAATTACGAGCTAGTTCTTTCCATTTTTCATCTCCATAATTCAAAAACCATTGGTTATTCAATATTTTTACAACACATTCTGCACCACATCTACATCGTACTGGAGCATTTTCAAGTATTGGGAATTTTTCTAAATGATTATTTCCTTCTAACCATTCTCTAATTTTCTCTCGTCCAAATTGGACTTTCTCATTATTGAATTTGTCACATTTTTCATTTAACTTCCCATCTGTGAATTCTTTTAGATACAATTCTTTTGTTGCTTCTTCTAATTTTTCATCTGATTGATTATCCACTCCTAATTTTTCACAAATCTCTTTTGCTGGATATTCTCCATATCCTTTAGTAACTATTATTGGAATTGGTTCAATTTTTGAGGCTAATTCATGATTATTGACCTTCAAATCCATCAATGCTTGATAATCTTTTGGAGCATGTGCAGGAACTGACATTACTAAACCCGTACCCATGCTAGGTTCTACGAATTCAGCTGGCAATATTGGAATTTTTCTACCATCATGATTTTTGGCATACTTTCCAATGATTTGATTTCCTGGAATTTCACCAATTACTGAAACGTCTTTTTCAAAAAATGCAATTTTTTTTGCACAATCCTCAGAAACTATCCATACTTCATTATCTACTGAAACTTTTTTGTATAGGACATTTGGATTTATCCACAAGTTTGTAATTCCAAAAATTGTTTCAGGTCTTAGTGTTGTTACTGGAAAAATAAACTCATCTAATACAAATTTAATTAAGAAATTTTTATCATCTATCTTTGGTTCAACGTCTCCCATTGTATCGTGTTGTGATACTGGGTTTTGATCAACTGGACACCATCCAACTGGATGACTTCCTTGAATTATTTTATTATTTTCTTTGAGTGTTGTTATTTGCCATTCGACAAATTTTTGATAACCTGGAACTATTGTTGTAAATTCTCTTCTCCAATCAATAGAGTAACCCATCTCAATCATTCCTGACTTAATTTCTTCATGGAAATAATCTGCAATCTTAATTGGCTCAACAAATGTTTTGATATCTTCTTCTGAAACATGGTATACATTTCTTAATCCGTCAAGGATTTCTTTTTCCCCTGCTTGAATTCTTTTAGCCATCCCTAAAACTGGTGTTCCAGTATAATGAAATCCCATTGGAAATAAAACATTGTATCCTTTCATTCGATAAAATCTTGAATGAACATCAGCTAATGTGTATGTCCTTCCATGTCCAATATGTTGTGGTGAGTTTGGATATGGGTATGCAACTGTAATGAATTTTTTTGGTTTTTCATTTGGATTTGTTTCAAAATCTTTTGATTCTTTCCATTTGGTTCTCCATTTGTTTTCTATTTCATTCCAGTTAATTTCCATCTTCTTTCATTTATCCTAAAATCATTGATTTTGCTTTGGCTATTGCTTCGTCTTTTTTAGATGTGTCTTTTCCTCCTCCTTGAGCAAATTTGGCATCTCCTCCACCTGAACCTCCTAAAACTGATGCTATTTCTTTTGCAATCATGTCTGCATTTACGCCTGATTGTTCACCTGCAAATATCATTATTCGTATAGTGGGTCCTGCCTCAAAAATTCCACAAAATGCAGCATTGGCATCTTTAGCCACCAATTTTTTTCCAAAGTTTTGATGGAAAAAATCATCATAATTTTTGCTTGCAGTAAAACATAGTTTATCTTTGGTACTGATTTCATCTGATTCTACTGATTCTCTTGATAAAATTTTTTCCAAGAGTCCTGGAATTTTTTCTCTAGTTTTTTGTTTGTTTTTCTCTCTTTGTTTTTCTAATTGTTGTTTTGTATTTTCCATTTCTTCTTTTCTTTTAGATTCTTTTTCTTGTTGTTTAACATAATCAAATGCATTTGGACCTGACACAAACTCTAAACGAACAACTCCATCTTGAATTCTTTTAGTTTTTGTAATTTTTATTAATTCAATATCTCCTGTTTTCTTTACATGAGTTCCACCACAAGCTTCAATATCCTTATCTTCAATAGATACAATTCTTACTGATTTTACTGGAACAACTCCTCCTTGATAAATTCTAAATCCATATTTTTGTTCTGCAGTCCCTCTATCAAAGTATTCAACTGTAACTGGATAATTGTCTTTTACCATTTTGTTTGCAGCATCTTCAATTTCTTTTACTTGTTCATTACTAAGCGATGAATGATGCGTAATGTCCAATCTTGCATGATCATCTTCTTTGAATGCAGAATGTTGCCATACCCATGAACCTAAAACATTCCTAGCTGACGTATTGATAATATGAGTACTGGTATGATTTTTTGTAATGTTTGTACGTCTTGTTACATCTATTTTACATTGAACACTTTCTCCTTCTTTAGGAATGCCTCCTTTTAGTTTATGAACAATAATGTCTGCATGTTTATCTACATCTATCACTTCAAATCCAGAAATGGTTCCATGATCTGGTTCCTGTCCTCCACCTCGAGCATAAAATGACGTCTTATCTAATACAACTTGATCATCAAATACTTTGAGAACTTTGGCCTCAAATTCCATGGGATCGTCTTTGTAAAATAGAGTATCTGTTTTGGGTAATTGTTCCAACGGAAGTTCTGTAATTGTTTTTTTCTTTTCGGATTGATGCAAGTCTGATAATTTTGAATAAAATGATGATGGAATTTCTGTAATTGCATCTACTTCTTTAAGATATTCTGGAGTAATTCCATCTGATTCATAAAATGTAATGAGTTCATCCACTGACGGTGTTCCTTTTTCACGAATTTTCTCTGCTTTTTTCTTCATGTGAACTTTAGATTCTTCATATCTTGCAGTTTCTATCTTGAGGATTTTTTTAACATCTTCTCTTTTTTCATCAAGTTCTGGATAGGTGTCTTTGAGATAATCAATATGCGAGTCAATCAAATCATCGATATCTAGATTAAGATTTAGTTTACTAACTGTTGCATTAATTCTTCTTAACATCATCCTGAGATTATACCCTCCACCAACATTACTTGGAAGTGCTCCATCTGTAATTGCAAAAATCAAAGTACGTAGATGATCAGCAATCAGATACATTCCTTCCATTGGTGTGATCATTTTGGATAACTGTTCATCTGTAATCCCTGCATTTTTTATTGCAAGACGTCTTACTTGGTTTAGATCATCGAAATGATCAATTTCTTTTGCAATTTCTGTAAAGTATTTTCGTAAAATTTCTGAATCAGAATCAATTCCGATTGTATTAAATAATTTCTCATTAATTGGACCAAAACAACAATCATACGCTGTAGGTGTTCCCATAGTTATCCATGCAAATCTTTCAAGACCTGCCCCCATGTCAATTACTCTTTGATCTAGTGTTGTATGTTGTCCTAACTCTCCTTGAAATTCTGTAAAAACTGCATTACCCAGTTCTAACCCTCTTACAAAGTATTCTAATGATGGTCCAAATGAACCTCCTCCTGCCCAAACATCTTCAACAAAAACCACTTCCTCTTTTTTAATTCCAAATTGATCAGTAAGTAATCTATAATCCAAATCAACACATTCATCTTTCCAATATCCTTGATTATTTGGAACACTGTGTTGTCCAATCATACAGAAACTTGAAAAATGTCTTCCTGTAACCCCTACATTTTCTAAATCTTTGAATCTCAAACATGTTTGTGGGACAACTAATGGATTTGCAGGAAATTCAAATACAACTTTTGAACCCATGATTCTTTGAAAATCAACAATTGATGCAATTGTAAAGTACAAATCATCTCGCCATCGACATACGACTGGATATCTACTTACTGATGTATGATTATTTTTTACAAAAAATTCCTCAACTTGTTTCCATGCTTGTGTATAATCAAATCTCTTTGAAGTAGGTGGTTCTCCGATAAATGAATAAGTGTCAGTTCCATCATCAGGACATAAATCTCGATCTGCATCCAAAGTCCAAAAAAATCTATTACATTTGATACATGCTTTTCTAACAAATCCTTGCTCTTGGAATAGTTTGACATTATAGTATTTGTCCGGATCTGATGAAAATTCTTTTAGAATTTCTTTTTTGTCCAATGTTGAGGATTTTATTCTCCGATATTAAGAATTGTCGATAAATGATACATTAAATATGATATCTAATTTAGTTTGTTCATGTTTGGAAAAAAACCAGAACTCAAGGAAGGAACTTATGTTTTTTCTGTCAAAAAGAATGGTGATTTTAATGACTTTATTTTTGGTGCAGTAACTGGTATTGACGGAAAAAAAGTTGGAATAACTGGAGTAATTGTAAATCCTGTAGGCCTCAAAAATAAATTGGAACAAGGAAAAACTGGTGAACGTTCAAGAGAAATACTTGAAAATCCTACCCCTGATAATGTTGTATTGGCTTTGGTGTATAGAGTAGAACATGAAAATTATTCTGGTATTTTAGATCTTGATTCTGATAAATGTGATTTAATCCCACCAAAAGTATTTGAAATGCTGGATGGTTGGATTCGTGAATCTCTTCCAGAATTTATCAATACTGTTCTATCTTTGCCTGCTGGAAATGATCGTGATGAAGCTAAACGTGTTTTGAAGCATAGGATGGACACTTTGGTCGATAAAAATCTGAAACGGACACTTTATTCTATTTGCCGTAGTTTAAAAATCCTTAACTAGGATTTCTAGTTTTTAGGCATAATTTCTCTATAGTTTTATATTATGCCCTAAGAAATTCTTGATACAATGGAATATGTTTACGCTGCTTTACTTCTTCACAAACTAGACAAAGAAGTTAACGAGGCAAACCTCAGTTCAGTTGTTAAAGCATCTGGCGCTGAAGTTAATGAAGCTCAAGTTAAATCTCTAGTTGCAGCATTAGCCGATGTAAATATCGATGATGCAGTTAAAGCCGCACCTGTAGCAGTTGCAGCAGCAGCCGCACCAGCAGCAGATGCAGCAGCCGGTGGTGAAGCTAAAGAAGAAAAGAAAGAAGAGCCTAAGAATGAAGAAGCAGCCATGGAAGGACTGTCTTCACTATTTGGTTAGAAAAATATACTTTTTTCAATTTAATTTTGATCTTTATTTTTATCAATCTTAATTAGCATCAGTGTACATTTTTTATTGATTGGTTGATTTTACGTTTCCTTTAGATGGGTTTATCAGTATTTTAGATTATTTGGGAACTGTTGCTTTTGCAATTACTGGAGCTTCCAAAGCAATTTTTCATAAGGCAGATATTTTTGGGATCATAGTTTTATCTACTGTTGTTGGAGTTGCAGGTGGCATTACACGTGATGTCATATTTGGACAATTTCCTATTGCCTTTTCTGATCCTATCTATGTTTCTTTAACTGTGCTTACTGGAATTGTGATGTTCTTTTTATTTTCGTATTTGAAAAAGAAAATGAATATTTGGTTAATTGTTGATGCTATTGGTTTAGGTGTATTTTCAATTATTGGTGCATCAATTGCATATCAATTAGTTGGAATGGATTTTCTTCCTATACTACTTGGAGGAATGATTACTGCAATAGGTGGTGGAATATTGCGTGATATTTTTGTTGGAGAAATACCTATTGTTTTTGTCAAAGAAGTGTATGCTGTGGCAAGTATACTTGGAATTGCAATTTTTTATCTTATATTATCTGTATCAGATGAAATTCAAATTGCATCCATTATTGGAATTATCTCTGCAACTGGAATTAGACTTTTGGCTATGAAATACAATTGGAATCTTCCCCGCGTTCGTGAAAACTAATTTTTTTAAATAAAAATACTTGAGTATTTGACTATTGATGTAAATTGAAAAATTAAATTTATGCTGGTGTGTAATCTTTTGCTTGACCTGCTACGCCTTTAGCCTGTGCATCTGCTTTCTGCAAAATTTGTTCTTTTGTCTCATTTGTCATAAATCCGGACTCAATTGATAGAGAACGAGCATATTGAGATGCTTTTCCTAATATTTGTGAAATATTGTCTGCAGTTATGTATGCTGCTTCAATTGATAATGAAACTGCTTCTTGATGTGCTTGTGCAAATTCGTTTCTTATCTTTTCAACATCTATGATCATTTCCGTTTCTGAATACTTTAACCCGTCTTCCAATGCTGAATAAAGTGAAATTCCTGCTTCTACTGGTTTGATATCTAATTTTCCTAGTAATGCTGCTAGCTTTTCATTTATTGCCTCTCCTTTCTTTACTGGAGTACTATCTTTTGCAATCCAAATTGTTCCTTGATCTATTTTAGTTGGAATTCCTGCATCTTTGAATTCTGTAAGCATTGGGCCTGGTGCAATTCCTGTATTTTTTGCAGGAACCACAATATCGATACTTGCAATATCTCCCCCTCTAGCATTCATCATGATTTTGTTTTTTGCAAGAAGAACGTTTAGTTTGAATGGTGACATGTCTGTAAACATAAACATAACTTGGCCTTTTAACTCGCCAACCATGTCTTTGATACCTGGAATATCTAATTGCTCTAATGCTTTTTGAGCAACTTTATCTTTAATGCTAACAAATTCTACATCTCCTTTCAGAGTTTTTCTTAATGGTAAGATCTGTGTTGAACGAACTTTACTCATTTTGATAATTGCCATTACTTTGTATTTTTTTGGGAACTCTTGTAATTGCTTAAACATTTCAGCTTTTCTTTTAGGGTATACTGTTCTATTCTCATGCATGTTTCTTCTTGACCTCTTGAATTTGTTTAATTGGTTTTCCCATTGTTGTTTTTACCATAATTTTTTTAATATTTTTTTCACCGTTTGGTAATTTCTTTTCAATTGCACTGAGAACAACGTGTGCATTAATTGCTAAATCATTATCATCCATTGTAACATTTCCGATTTTACATGCAATTGATAGTGATGCTCTTGTTCTAATTTTAATTGATGATCTAAATCTTGCCAAGAATGCATCAATTGGTGCATTAAATGGAACCGGAGTAGGCATTTTTCCTCTAGGGCCTAAAAGTTGACCTAAAGTTTTACCGACTAGTGGCATTACTTGTGTATCTGCCAAAAAGAAATCATATTTGTTAATGAATTTTCTAGATTCTCTTTTATTAGTTGCAAATTTGTCTAATTCTTCAGTACCTATTACAGAATCTGCTTTTGCTTCTTTTGCTTTTAATCCCATGTCTCCCGTGGCTATTATACAGACTGTTGCTGGTGAACTTGTTTTTGGAAGTTGAATTACTTCGTTGATAGCAAACCCTTTTTTCACATCAATATCTTTGAAATTAACGATCAGTTCCACTGCTTGTGTAAATTTTCTCTCTTTTGTTGCAGTTTTTGCTTCTTTTACCATTTCAGCAAATTGTGCTTCTGTAATCATTACGAATGATTTCGAGATAGCCTACTTAAAATCGTTTAGTGAGTGAAAGTTTGTAGCATGATTTATTTTAAAAAAATTACATATTTTTTCTCAATTATTTACAAATCTAATACAAATTTTGCTCAAAAACTACATATATCAATTAATGATTCTCAATTTTGAGTGTTATGCATAGATTTGACGATCTTGATATGAAATTGCTTTTTGAATTGACTAATGATGGTTCTATATCTGTCCCTGTTTTATCTCAAAAACTAGGTATCAACGCTTCTGTTCTTTATAGTAGAATTAAGAGATTAATGAAAAAGAAATTAATTAAAAAATTCACTATTGATATTGATGATTCATTACTTGGAATTGGAGTTAAAGCAAATGTTGGAATTAATAGGGATCCTAAGTTTAAAGATGTCATCCAAAAGACTTTGATGGAAACAAAAGAAGTTGTATCTATTTCTGAAGTTACTGGAAGATTTGACATGCTCATAAAAGTATATGCTAAGAATTTGGAAGCTCTTCATGGAATAGTAATTGATAAAATTGGAAAAATTGAGGGAATCCAAAATACTGAGACTTTTGTAGAATTACAAAAAACTGACAAAGATCCTGTTTATCTTATTGAATGATTGTTTAGGTTTTTTACATCTCTCTATAAATTCATGGTTTAAAAAAATCTATATTTATTAGAAAAATTATTTTAAGAGAAATTTCTTATTGTAGTTTCTCATCCCACTTACCTTCATTTATTTCGGCAGTGATTTCTTTAGGTGTTTTTCCTTCAACTTTAACTCCTAATGCCACACATGTACCAATGATGGTTTTTGCAACTGGTTTTAATGATGAAGCATAAGATTTTTCAAGTTTTGTATTTGCTACTTTGATTATTGAATCCATTGTGACATCCCCTACCCATTCAGTACCTGATGCTCCAGATCCTTTTTGAATTCCTGCTTCCTTCATAATTAATGCTGCAGCTGATGGAATACCAATTTCAATTTCGTATTTTTTTGTATCACTATCAACGATTACTGTAACTGGAACTTTCATTCCTTCAAAGTCTTTAGTTTTTTCATTGATTGACTTGATAACTTCCATGATGTTGACACCAAGTGGACCCAATGCAGGACCTAATGGAGGACCAGCTGATGCTCCTCCTCCCGTTACAAGCGATGATATTTTTTGTTCTCCCATTAATTTCTCAACTCAAAATGAAAATTTAATCCTTCCTAAGCCTCACTTGAAAGTTTAAGATAGTTTGCATCAACTGTCACTGGTAATTGATATGCTGCATCCAACAAAACTACTGTAGCTTCTTCTTTTTCAGCATCGATTCTTGTAATTGTTGCCTTCATTCCTTTGAATGGTCCACCTGTAATTTCTATGACATTATCTACTTCTAATTGTGAAACTGTTGATTTCTTTATTAGATACCCTTCGATATCTTTGAATTCTAATTCTCCTCTTAATTGACCTCGAATATGTCTAACCCCCTCAACTGCCATATATGCATCACTAGGATTAATTGCTTCAACTACGACATATCCTTTGAGATCACTTACCCAAAATACTGATTGAATGTTAATTTGATTAGCATTAGCTTTTGCTTCTAATAATCTCATAACCACTTTTTCTTGACCTCCAGTGGTTCGAATTGCAAATAAGTGTGATTTTATTTCTTCAGACAATTTTATCTACCAAATGTAATTACCGAAAAGACAAATTGTATAGTAAATCCAATAGCACCGACACCCAAAATTCCCATAATCACCAATCTTAGATGTTGTTGATATTCATCTTTGTCAGGTTTTTTAGCCATTTTCATAGTATTGGCCATATTCTTCAAAGTCTGTTTAGGGTTCATTGGTGGAAATTAATAAGGTGTCCTTATATTCCTTATCTCATGGAACTGCTAGTTGCGTATCGTGATGATCCTGCAGGTTACAATATGGCAAAATTTCTTTGTAAAAATATGGTTTTAGATGGAGATATTTTTCATGGGGAATTTTATGATTTGATAATTATTTCGTCTCCTGCAATTTCTGCTGATTGGTTAGATGAAAAATATGATTATGATGGATTTGTGTTTTTATCAAAACATGCTGCAGAATCTGGAGTTTTAGCTTTAACTTGTCATAATACTGGAAATTTTTCTGAAGCAAAATTTGGCGGTAATGATAAAGAAATTGCAATCCCTCATCCTCATATTCAAAAAGCATATTTACAAACTTTGAAGAAAAATCAAGAAAAATTTTCCGAATTTCAAATTACTATTGAAGCCACCCATCATGGTCCTACTGCTTTGAAAAAACCCTCTATATTCATTGAAATTGGAACAACTGAAAAACAATGGACTAACAAATCTCTGTGTAATTCTGTTGCCTCTTTGATTCATCATGTATTATCTAAAACCATCAAAGAAAATCCTGTAGCAATTTGTTTTGGTGGAACTCATTATCCTTCAAAATTCACCAAAGAACTACTTAATGGGAAATATGCCCTTGGAACAGTAATCCCAAAACATGGATTAGATGATTTAGATGATGTGTTATTTTCTCAAATAATTTCAAAAAATAAAATGGCAAAAACTGCTCTTTTAGATTGGGCTGGATTAGGATCAAATAAATCAAAAGTTGTCGATTTTCTTGAATCAACAGATCTTGAGGTAATCAAACTTTGAATCTTGATAAAAGAATTTATAAAAAATTACTAAAAGTTCCAAGAGGTTATGTTACAACTTATGGTGAATTATCTAAATCTGTTGGACTAAAAAATGGTCAAAGACTTGTTGGAAAAATAATGAACAAAAACCCTTACCCTGTAATTATTCCGTGTCATCGAGTTGTATTGTCTACTGGAAAAGTTGGTGGTTATGCATTTGGTGAGAATGTTAAAACAACAATGCTAAATGATGAAGGAATACAAATTAAAAATGGAAAAATTATTGATTTAAAAAATAAATTTTATAGATTCTAATCTTTTCTCTTTTCTTTAATTTCTTCCATCAAAGTTCTGAGATGTGCTTTGTTTCTAACTGTATTACCTCCAACTTTTTTATACAATATCCAGAACTCTGGATTTGTCAAATCTTTTCTATCTTTGGCAATTTTTAACAGTCTTCTTAATGCTCTAACTTTAGCAACATAGACTGTTTTTTTCCCCACTCTTGCACCTTTTCTACCTTGTTTGGAACCTTGGGTTGTTCCTCTTTTATTTCTCTGATTTTTCTTGGTTTGTGCTCTACCTCGTGATGTTCCCGTAAATGATTTAATTGTAATTGTGTTTGCTGTAATTAAACTACGAATACTTTCTCTGGTAATTGCATCTGCAATATCATCTAAATGGTCTGTATCAAATCTAATTCTGTGAACGCCAACACCTGTGACTCTTGCTGCGAGTCTTTTTTTAGCTTTAAGATTTACTACCACTTGCACTCACTCTTGCATTAAATATTTTGAACTTCTTTTCTATTGCTTTAACGACAATCTCTTTTCTTTTTTTAGTACCTACACTATGTCCAAATCTAACGCCATCTTTTTTTGGATCTAATTTTTCTAAATCTGCAATATTGTAAACTAAATTATCCGTAAATCCTGATGGGTGTAACCCTTTAGCACTTTTTGGTCCGCCATATCCTACTTTGACAAGACCTGGACGACCTCTACTTTTTTGTTTCCTTTGATGATGATCAATACCTTTTGGCTTTCTCCAGTTTGTTTGGAGTCTTACATAACGCCAACTTTCTGGTCTGACAAATTCTGGATTATGTTCTTTAACTTCTTGTCTCTTTGCAATCAGTTCTTTGTTGATCGTCATAAAACAAGTTTTGAATTTTGAAATAAATACGTTCCTAGACCAAAAAAATATCTAATAAGAAAGAGATAATAAGGAAATTCAAGGCGGATCGAAATGTTCATGGACAAGCCTGAAATTAGTGCTTTCATTTTTGGTGATGTGTTATAATGACTGAGATCGTAGGTACCTCACCAACTGACAAATTTTCATCACAACTAATTGTGTTTGGAATTAATCCTTCTAAAGTACACAGAAACCTTACTGTTGATCAGATGGTTAGTTTGGCAGTTGAAAGAAAAGAAGGTGTTGTTAATTCTACAGGTTCACTTTCTGTAAATACTGGAAAATACACTGGACGTTCACCTGATGACCGATTTATTGTATATGACGATAAAACTCATGATACCATTGATTGGGGAAAAATCAACCATCAATTCCCAAGTGGTAAATTTGAAAAACTTTTTGAAAAAATGAAAAATTTTGTCGAAAATAAAGAACTTTTTGTTTTTGATGGTTTTGTAGGTGCTGACCCTGAAACGCGTTTACCTATTAGAGTAATTAATGATCATGTATGGCAAAATATGTTTTCCAGTAATTTGTTTATTCGACCAGATACTCAAGAATTAGAAAATCATGAACCTGAATTTACTATTTTATGTATTAATGATTTTGTTGCAGATCCTGAAATTGATGGTACGAGAACTGATGTTTTCATTTTAATTGATTTAACAAGAAAAATTGTTTTGATTGGGGGAACAGAGTATGCTGGAGAAATGAAGAAATCCATGTTTGGTGTGATGAATTTCTTATTACCTGATAAAGAAATATTTCCAATGCATTGTTCTGCAAATATTGGTGAACATGGTGACACTGCATTATTTTTTGGTTTGTCCGGTACTGGTAAAACAACACTTTCAGCTGATCCGAACAGAAAATTAATTGGTGATGATGAACATGGTTGGTCTAATAATGGAACTTTTAATTTTGAAGGTGGTTGTTATGCAAAGTGTATTAATCTAAGTCAAGAAGCCGAACCAGAAATTTGGAATGCAATTAAACCTGGTGCGCTTTTAGAAAATGTTGTCTTAAAAGATAATGTTCCTGATTATGATGATAATTCTTTAACAGAAAATACTCGTGTAGGTTATCCATTAGATTACATTCCAGGAGCTGTAATTCCTAGTGTTGGTGGAAATCCAAGAGTTATTGTATTTCTCACTGCAGATGCATTGGGTGTTTTACCGCCTGTTTCTAGATTAACAAAAGAGGGTGCTATGTATCATTTCATGTCTGGATATACTAGTAAATTGGCAGGAACTGAAAGAGGAATTAAAGAACCAAAATCTGTGTTTTCTCAATGTTTTGGAGCACCGTTTATGCCTAGACCTGCATCTGTTTATGCTAAATTATTGGGTGAAAAAATTAATCAACATAACACTGTAGTTTATTTGGTAAATACTGGCTGGTCTGGTGGAGCATATGGTGTTGGAAAAAGAATCAAAATTAAGTATAGTAGAGCTATGGTAACAGCAGCTCTTACAGGTGCTCTTGATATTGTAAAGTATAGACATGATGATATTTTTAATTTAGACATTCCAACTGAAGTTGAGGGTGTCCCTTCTGAGATTTTAGATCCAAAAAATACTTGGGTTGATAAAGACTCATACAATTTATCTGCTAAAAAATTAGCTCAGATGTTCGTTGAAAACTTTAAGAAATTTGAAAATGTTTCAGCAGATATTGTTGAAGCAGGTCCAAAATATTCACAATAATTTTATTTCTTTTTTAACAATCCGATAACTCCTACAATTATCACGATTACTATAATCAAACCTAGTTGTTTTTCTGGAATATTGAATTGTATATTTTCTATATTGTTTGAAAGTGTGGTTACTTTGATTGTATTGTATGCATTTGATGTGGTTCCGTTAACTCTTATTTTTGCATCAATCCAATACTCCCCATTCTCATAAATTTTAATTGATGATTTTTTTTCTGGTGTGATTGTTGTGGTGTCTGTTTTCAAATTTTTATTATTTGTAATTGAAATCTTTGCAAAACTCCATTTTTCTGGATGTTTTACTTCAAAGAATAATTTTTGATCTTGTTGATTAACAAAAACTGAACCTGATGTATAGTGTAACAAAAATGGAATTGTATATCTTGATTCTGCATGATTAATGATTAATTTTCCTTCATATTCTCCAAAGTCTTTACCATTTACATTCATCTTAATTTGTAAATTATTTCCCTCGAGAAAATATGAAAAATCGATAAATTCTGGACCTTCAAATTTAATATCTAATTTTTCTAAGGTACCATTGATCAATTTTAACTCGAATTGTTTTGAAAATTTTGATTCGTTTCCTGACACATTGACCACAAAATTTGGTGGTGTAATTATCAAACTTGCTTTAAATGCATTTTCAATGTCTAATCTACCTGAACCTGTATCTGAAATTAAAAATTCTTTTCCATATGCGTCAGAAACTGGTTCTGTGGTTGTTAATAACAATGATTTGATTTCATGATGATGTAATTCTGGATTTTTTTGTAATAATAATGCTGCAGCTCCGCTGATATGTGGAGCCGCATAACTCGTTCCACTAGCAATATTGTATGCCATATCATTTTTTGTTGTATTGATGTATGCTCCAGGTGCTACAATTTCTGGTTTAAGATAAAATGGTGAAACAGGACCTCTTGAACTAAATGGTGCAACAAAATCTGGATTATAAAACAAATTCATTGATGCAGAATTTTTATTTTTTATTGATTCTATTATTTTTAATCCTTCTTCTCTATCTATTGAAACAACTGGAATTTGAGGATTATAATCTGATTCAACAAACTCATGAACTAATTCTCCCAAAAAAATTCCTGATTCATTGTTATATACAATCAAAGCTTTTGCACCTGCATCAGCCGAATTTTTTTCTTTGATTGAAAAATATAATAATTCACCTTCTACATCACTACCTCTTTCTACTATCAATATTGAATCTTTTACATCGATTTCATTCAAATCATTTATTTTTCCATATCCTCCAAAAACTATTTCTCCAGTTATTGGTTGGTCTATTTTTGATGAGCCTACCATTGGGATTACAGTATATGGTTTTTCATTTACTTCTAATGTTGCAACTAAACTTGATGCAAGATTGTTATATGTTGCACCAACGGTAATGGCTTTTGGATTTCTTCCAGGACTTCCTATTGTTTTAGGATTTGGACCATCGTTTCCAGCTGCTGTAACTACAAAAATCTCTTTTTCTAGTGCTAAGTTGACTGCTCTATCGATTTTCGAATTCGTTTTATTTACTCCTAAACTAATGTTAATTATATCTGCATCATCGTCAATTGCTTTTTCTATTGCCTTGATAATTAATTCTGATGATACTCCTTCACCATTTTCTGAAACTTTGTATGCCAAAATTTTTGCTTTTGGTGCAATGCCTATTATTTGACCGTCAGATGCAATAACACCTGCAACTTGAGTTCCATGACCATTTGTATCTATAGGCGGTTCATTTTCATTGATGAAATTATATCCTCCAATAACTTTCCCATCTTCTCCCCAACCAAATAAATCTGGATGAGTGTAGTCGACTCCTGTATCTATTACTGCAACTTTGATTCCTTCACCATCAATACCATTAATTCTTGGAAAATCAGATCCTACAAACGGCCCACTTCTGTCTAAATACATTTGAATTTCATTTTCAGTTTCTAACTGTAAAAAAATAAAACTTGATAAAAATACCAGTATAGATGAAATAATTAACAATTTCACAGTTTTTGTATTTTTTCAACAAGTAAAAATGAATTGTTTGCTAAACCAATAAATGGAATAAAAATTAAAAATATTTTATGGGAAAATATACACTTCCTGAAATGCCATATGCTTATGATGCATTGGAACCTCACATTGATGCAAAAACAATGGAGATTCATCATACAAAACATCATCAAACATATACTGACAAATTAAATGCAGCACTTGAAAACTGTCCAACTGAAATTCAAGAAAAAGATATCATCGATATCTTGTCTGATATCAATTCAGTTCCTGAGGATAAAAGAGGTGCAATTAATTTCAATGGTGGTGGTTATGATAACCACAGGTTATTTTGGAATAACATGAAACAAAATGGCGGTGGAGAACCTGGAGGATCAATTGCAGATGCAATCAATGATTCTTTTGGAAGCTTTGCTGACTTTAAAGAGAAATTTACATCTACTACTGCAGTAATTCAAGGTAGTGGTTGGGGATGGTTAGTATACAATCCAACAACGTCTAAAGTTGAATACAAATCAATGCCAAATCAAACTAGTCCAAGAACTGAAGGATTAGTGCCATTGTTAGGCTGTGATGTGTGGGAACATGCTTACTATCTAAACTATCAAAACAAAAGACCCGTATACATTGAAGCATGGTGGAACGTAGTTAATTGGGACGAAGTAGAAGATAGATTCTCAAAAACAAAATAAAGTTAATCTTTATTTTTTATTTATCTATTTTTTTGATTCTTATCTATGAATGAATTTATAACCATCTGAGCAAGGTTTGTAGTAAATGAGTGAAGAACAGGCAGAACAATTAATGCAGCAAATGCAAATGCTTGAAACATATTTTTCAGATTTATCTCAAAGGGAACAAACATTCGTTGGAATTTTGAGAGAAACAACTGCTGCAATTGAATCTATCAAATCACTTAATGAAAAGCCTGAATCTGAAACACTAGTTCCTATTGGAATGGGCACCTATATTCCAACAAAAATTTCGTCTACTCAAAAAATTGTTTTAAACATAGGTGCAGGAATAGCTGTGGAAAAAGATTTTCCTTCTGCAATTAATTATCTTGAGGCACGAATTAAAGAGGTTGAAATTGCTTTACAAGATACATCTGCTAAAAAACAAGACGCTGCATCTCGATTAGAGCAAGGAAAAGCTCAAGTCAATCAAATGATGCAAGCAATGCAACATCCTCCTACTTCTGGATAAACCATGTTTGACAAACTTCGTAATGCATTTTCAAATGCAGCGAAAAGTCTTGGTGAAAAAGAACTTAATGAAAAAGATATTGAAGAAATCCTTTTTGAATTAGAAATATCATTATTAGAATCTGATGTTGCAACTGAAGTAATTGATGGAATAAAAGATGATCTTAAAGAAAAATTAATTGGCTCAAAAGTTGATAAAAAAGAAATTGAAAAATTTGTAAAAGACAGCTTAATTTCTAATATTTCTTCATTATTTGATGAAGCTGGAACTTATAATTTATTTGAAAAAATTAATGAGAAAAAACAACAAGGACAACCTTTTCTTATTTTGTTTGTAGGAATTAATGGTACAGGTAAAACCACCTCACTTGCTAAAATGGCACATTTGTTACAACAACAAAAATTCTCTATTGTAGTTGCCGCTGCTGATACTTTTAGAGCTGGTGCAATTGAACAATTACGTGAACATACAAATCGACTGAATCTAAAATTGGTTGCTCAAAATTATAATTCTGATCCAGCAGCTGTTGCAAGAGATGCAGTACTATATGCAAAATCTCATAAAACTGATTGTGTATTAATTGACACAGCAGGAAGAATGCAAACAAGTGAAAACTTGATGCAACAAATTGCAAAAATTACCAAAGTTGTAAATCCTGACATGAAAATTTTTGTGGGTGATTCTTTAGCTGGAAATGATACTGTCAATCAAGCACGAGAATTTTTTGAACATGTTAAATTTGATGCTTCTATTTTAACGAAAAGTGATGCTGATGCCAGAGGCGGTGCTGCATTATCTATTGTTAAAGTAACATCTACTCCTGTTTTATTTGTAGGAGTAGGCCAAGAATATCCTGATCTTAAACCATTTGATAAAACATCTTTTCTTGAAACTGTTTTTGGTTCATTAGACAATGTTGGCTTGAAGAAAGAACCAACACCAGAACCTGAACCAACACCAGAACCTGAACCAACACCAGAACCTG
>CALBNQ010000206.1 GCA_937896495.1 uncultured archaeon
ATCTAATTTCATTCCGTCTGGTCTAGTTACAGACATTTCTATTATCGGTGAACCTGTATATTTTGATGAAAATATGTATATGAAATCATTTGGAAATTCATCATAGTCAAAATTAACTCCGAATTGATGTGATGTAAAAATCATTTCTTCATTTGAATTTGATTGAATATTTGGGTACTCAAAAATTTTATGTTCAGGAATTTTTTCAATCATAAAATAATTTAACCAAATTGGTACTGCAACTTTTGGATATAATATCCAATTTCCTGGATTATTCCATTCTTGAAATGTTTCAATTGGAATTGTAATAACTGCAATAATTGAAATTGTAACAAGTGTAAAAAGTATAATCACTCCTGAAATTCCCATTTTGCTTTTTAGAAACTCTTGTTTGATTTCTTGAGGACTAATACTACTCAATTTTATGTACCTGTCCTTACTCTAGGATCAAAATATCCGTATAACAAATCTGCAATAAATATGCTAATTAGGAAAAATACCGTTAGAATGTATGTTGCACCAATAATTACAGGCAAGTCCATGACTGTTATTGCTTCAAAATACAATCTTCCCATTCCTGGCCAATCAAAAACAGCTTCAGTAATTATTGCTCCTCCTAGAGAACCTGATAAACTAAGGGCCAAAATTGTTACAATTGGTGGAGCTGCATTTTTCAAAGCATGTGTGTATACTATCTTTTTTTGTTTAACACCTATTGTTTTTTTAGCCATGATAAAATCTTCTTGCATGATCCCGACCATGAAATTTCTTACCAAATATGCCCATGAACCAAAACCAATCATTACAATGGTGATTAATGGTAATGTCATATGATATAACAAAGAACCAATGTATGCTGGATCTGATGATGGTATGTCTGGTGTTGCCCTTGCAGGAAATATTTGCCAAGTAAACGAAAACAGAAAAATCATTAACATTCCTATCCACCATACTGGAAAACTTGAACTGATAATTGCAAAACTAGATGTCATTCTATCTATGAATGATCCAATTTTATTTGCTGACATTGCCCCTACAAAAATTCCAATAATTGAAATAATTATAGTTGCAGTAGTAAATAATAAAATCGTTCTTGGAAGTTTTTCAAAAATAATATCTTTTACATTTGATGAACCTTCATCACTTGTCAAAAAAGTTGCGTGCCCAAAATCTAGCATAAGAATTTTGTACATTGTAAATCCTATTCTTTGAGGAGAAAACCATGGTTCATCTAAACCTAAAATTTTATTTCTCTGGTCTATTTTATTTTGAATGAATGCTTCAAATTCTTCAACTGATGAAAAACTTTCAGCAATTGATGGATTTTCAGTAATTTCTGCCCTTACTTGAAAAACGATACCTTGCTTCAAAATTGTATCCATATTTGAACCCACTAGTAAAATTGTAATTAACAAAGTTATCATTAACACTCCAAACATTGTAACAATTCTTGTAATGACGTATTTTTTCATACTTGATGATATTCTGTAAGA
>CALBNQ010000207.1 GCA_937896495.1 uncultured archaeon
ATCTTCACCTGCCTTCTTTTTTTGAGAAATTTCTAAAGCTACCTGATTTTTCTTTTTTCGTAATTCATCAGTTTTGATAATGAATTCCCGTCTTTTTTGATCAGACTCAATTAATGCATCTAAATCAAAATCCACTGATCTGTCTTTGAGCATATTTCTAATAATTTCCGGACTTTCTTTGATCAATTTAGGATCTAACATTATTCTATCACCTTCAATGCCACTTGTATGTGCTCTAATATTTCATCAACTGTTCCAATAAGATGTTTCATATTTTTCTCACTTTGAAAATTAAAAACTAGTTTATTATCAATATTTTCAACAAAAAGACTCAATCCTTCAGGAAAATCTACATTATCTGGTTCTAATGCTTTTTTGACCGTCTCTGCTTTTTCTTTTGATATGTTATTGAGACTTATTTCCATTTGACATGTTAATGACATTTACTTCTAAATAATTAAGAAATTCATCCAATTTGTCTTTAGTTATTTTTGCACCTGCTGCTGCATCATGACCTCCTCCTACACCATCAAATTTTGCAGCTCCTGTTCTCATTAATTCGCTTAGATTAATGTCTGATTTACAACTAAATGATTTCCGTGATGAAAATTTTATCGTGTTTTCTTCTCCTTTAGTTCTCAAAATCACAATTTTTCCTGTATTTTTTGGAGATCCGGCTATTAATGAAGAAATAGTACCAGTCATTGTTTCTGGTACAATATCCTCACCATTTACCATCACACAAGTTTCACTTTCTGAAATTCGCCATCTTTCATTTGATAATACTTTCATGTATTCTCTAATCATTTTTCTGTAATCTGTAAGAATTACTTCAGCTTCTTGAAGAATTTTATTTCTATCTCCCATACATACTGCCATCCCTACTCCTGAACGATTGATTCTTCCACACGAGTTTAACATTGTAGAAAATTCTCTACCGTCACGAAGAAAACTTCTTCTATCTTCTCTTGGAAATGTGTATGTATACCCAATTAATTCTGACATTATTTCAGTTGCATTTTTTCCAGAAGCAAATTTGGTAATTGATTCAATCACTTGTCTTTTTTCTTCCTCATTTAGCTCTGCGGGAACTCTCCATCTCCCATCTTCTTTTAGTTTAATTCCTGATGAGTTTAGTAATGAAAGACATGTATCTCTATTCCAAGTTAATCCTTCGATAAATGGTTGTGATGTAAATGCTAATGCATCTGGTAGTGGTCTTGTTTCTCTTCCAACTAATAATAAATCCAAATCAATATCCACCAATCCTTGATTTTTAGCAATATTTGCAATCTCAAAATTTTTACCTGTAAATGATTTCCTCTCTCCTTGATCTTGTCTATCTCCTAATGCAGAGACTACTGCAATTGCTGATAAATCTGAATTTTTTTCATCAAGGGCCATTGATGCAAGATATGCCATTCCTCCAGCACAAATTTCAGAACCTCCATCCATTCCAAATTTCCATGCATTAATGACATTTTGATTATCTAGTTCTTCATCTGAAATTTGATGATGGTCCAAAACCATCCAATTGTCTCCTAACGTATCATTTAACGTATTGGCAAAACCTCCTCCCAAATCCGTTACAATGTGAAAATCTCTAGAATCTGTTTTGAAGGATTCTACTACATTTTTACTGAATTCTTTTGATGTTCTAACTGTACATTTGGCTCCTGCTCTGATTAGAGCCTTAGTGATAATGCTTCCTGATGTAAGTCCATCACAATCCAGATGGGTTGTAACAAAAATTGATTTTTGAGACCTTATACAATCTGAAACTTTGTCTTTGAAATATGATAACGATTCGTCCAGCGATTTTGTCATTACTCTAATTGAGCAACCACTGATTTATACTTCCATGTTTTTGGAATTCTTCCAATCCTTTTGTAATAAACTGATAATCTGTGAACTTTGGCCTCGATTAATTCTAAAGATCTAACATTTCTGTTATCCCCTTTGTTTACTTTGAGGTGTTTTTGAAGACCGACTGCTTTGTTAACAATGTTTTCAAGGTCTTCAGGCATTTCAGATTTCAAATCATTTTCTTCTAGGATTTGACCCATGCTTTTTTTGGTAATTGGTTTGATTAAAGGAATTGAATGCTGATCTCTTAGTTTGATTCCAATTTGACTAGGAGTTAACCCGTCTTTGGAATATTTTACTACTAACTCTTCAACCTCTTTTGCATCTAATGTTACCCAAGAAGGTGCACGTAATGTAGCTGGTCTGATAGAATGTGATTTTCCATGTCTATGTGTGTGCATTCGTCCCATGTTTTGACTCAATTGAGTACAAAATTAAACGTTACTTATACTGATCTCGTACATTTTTTGAAATCTGAAGTTTAGAATAAAGTTTTAAATAAGTACTCTTTGCCAAATCGAACAGGTAAACAGTATGAATACAAAACTACTCTTAACAGCATCCTTAGTCGCTGTAATATTTACCGCAGGTTACTATGCAGAAAATGCAGTAGCATTTGCGCAATACATGGGTAACGTTGGTGATAGTGGTGAAACTGGTACATATACACTAGAAGAAGCACTTGAACTACAAAGACGTAGAATCGAATCTGCTAATGCAAATCCAGCATCTGGTTCAGGAACTCCATATCTTGATGCAGGTGGTGTAATTGGTGCAGCAGTTATTGCCGGTGCCGTCTTTGGTGGTATTGCCGGAGCTTTCTTCATTAGAGGAATGTCTGGTAAATACGCAGCAATGGGTAGAGGATAACCAAACCTCATTTTTCCTTATTTTATTATACTTTCTTAGTGGATACTGAATTCTCACAA
>CALBNQ010000208.1 GCA_937896495.1 uncultured archaeon
GCCAAGTATTTGGTTTTTCCATTTTGTTTGTATTGACTACGATAAAATCCCAATAACCTATCATTTAGAATCCCTTGAAACTCCAAGGACAGAGTTACAACACCTTTGATTTTTTGAGATAATTTTATGGATAATTCTTCTTTTTTCTCATCAGTTTTAGGAGTAGATGAAATAATATCATCCCCTAACTTTACAATACATGATTTTATTTTTATTTCTGCGCAATGCATTGTGATTTTGTTTGTAGGTTTTTTGCAAGAAATTGTAATTGTTTCAGTTCCAGAAAATGTGAATTTTTTAAGATCTGGCTCAAAAGTTAATTGGTAATTAATTGGTTCAGTATCCACATTTTTGATAATTTTAATACGCTTTAAGTAGATTTTCTATCAAAATTAGAAAATCAAATAAAGCCTTTAAAACAAACAAAACACGAATCACATCATGAAACAAAAAGTAGCATCACGTAATGTCAAGATACTTGTCGCAAAATTAGGCCTTGATGGTCATGATAGAGGTGCTCTAGTTTTATGTAGAGCGTTTAGAGATGCAGGTATGGAAGTAATCTATTCAGGGTTATTTGCAACCCCAGAAAGAATTGCACAAATTGCAGAAGATGAAGACGTAGATGCAATAGCAATGAGTTTGCTTAACGGTGCACATGGAACATTGTTTCCAAGAGTAGTAAAAGCACTAAAGAAAAAGAAGATTAATGATGTATTAGTTGTTGGCGGAGGAGTAATTCCAGAAGTTGATCATAAAAATTTGATTAAATCAGGTGTAGACCACGTATACGGTCCAGGCACAACATTGCCTACAATCATTGAGCACATCAATACAGGGGTATCAAAACTAAGAAAATTATAAAAAAATATTTCTATAAATCATCTAAAAAAGAACGCATAAAAATAAATCAAATATGAAATTAAATTATCTCATATTTATGAACAGTCTTTGCAATCAGGATCGATACATATTGGATTATGTTTCCCATCTCTTGTAGGATGTGCAGTATCTCTTCTTCGTTGAGTTCTTGTCATGATTATCAATACACAAACATAACTAAAAAGGGATTTGGAATGTATTGTAATTATTTCAAAAATTGTTGAATTTTTTTAGAAAATTTTTTGATCATTGTTAAATAGTATATTCTCGTAATAGAAATAACAAGAAACCGTCATGTCTGCGTCGTAGAGTGATAGGTTGGAAAACAATTCATGTTATAGGTAGAAATCCTAGATTTGTGTTTTCCCATTTTTTCTTGTTGTTTTAAAATTTCAGAATTTATGATTTTCAATAAAACATTGTTTACATAGTTTGCTACCGATTCTTGTTTTTAAAAATTCAATCTGTTTTGGAGTTAATCTTCCATGTTGAATTAAATTAAATAATTCTTCAGTCTCAATTCTTTCAAATTCTTTAGTACAAGAACAATTTTTACATTCACAGTTAATCGTTAATCCCAATAATCAAAATTAAAATTTATAGAAATTAGATGTTTCTGAAATTAAATCAGAAAATGATTAGAAAAATAAAAAAGATTATTCTGTGGAATCAGGCCACATCATTTTACGCATTTCTTTACCAACTTTTTCAATTTGGTGTTCATCATATTCTTTCATGTATTTATCAAATGACTCTTTGCCGTTTTTCTGATATTCAGAAATCCACTCATTATTGAAAGTACCATCTTGAATCATGGTTAGAACTTTTTTCATGTTCTCTTTGCTTGATTTATCCATGACCATTGGTCCACGAGTCAATCCACCATATCTGGCAGTTTCACTTACTCGTCTCCACATTCCATTAATTCCATATCTTTGAATCATATCTACGATGAGTTTGAGTTCATGTAAAACTTCAAAGTATGCAATTTCTGGTTGATAGCCTGCTTCAACTAGAGTTTCAAACGCATTTGTTACCATAGAAGCTGCACCACCACAAAGGTCTGCTTGCTCACCAAACCAATCAGTTTCTACTTCTTCTTTAAAAGCAGTTTTGATTAATCCAGCTCTTGCACTTCCAATTGCTTTTGCAATACCTAATGTTCTATCCCAAGCTTTTCCTGTAAAGTCTTGTTCTACTGCAACAATTGCAGGTGTTCCAAAATTATCAAGATATGTCTCTCTAACTTTAGAGCCAGGTCCCTTTGGTGCAATCATTATAAGATCAACATTGGCCGGAGCTTCAATCCATTTCCAATAGATTGCTGCTGCATGAGAAAATGACAATGCTTTTCCATCTGAAAGATTTGGTCCGATTTCATCTTTGTATACTTGACCTTGAATCATATCAGGAATCAATATGTGAATAATGTCTGCTTGCTTTGTTGCATCTGCTACTGACATTACTTTGTGACCATCAGCTTCTGCCTTTTTCCAGCTGTTTCCGCCTTCTTTAAGACCAATTATTACATTAAGACCAGAGTCCTTCATGTTATTTGCTTGTGCATCACCTTGGATTCCATAACCAATTACAGCTACTGTTTGACTTTTTATTGGGTCAAGGCTGATATCAGAATCTTTCCATGTTTTTGCCATACATTTGGCAACAAATATTGCAAATATTAACTATCATACCTAAATTTCAATTTCTTTGTTACAAGAACGACACTTTACAATCATTTTTTTGTCAGGTATTCGATGAAATCGTTTAGAACCACAATCAGGACAAATAGGGCATGAACGAATTGGTTTCATTATTAATCATTGGAAATACATTGTAAATTTAAAAAAAGATTATGTTATAAAATTATGCCACTGCCAAGTATTCTAATTGTTGGAGATTCAGGTTTTAAGATCACTGCAATATCACCTGATTTGTAAACAATTGGTTTTTCAAATTTTAATTTAAGAGGAGTAATTGAAACAAACTTTGCTGCTTTGATTTGCAATCCCACACTGACCAAACATCCTTGATTTTCAGCAATATCACTTTTGTAAAAAGGACTTTTTGTAAAGTCAAGTTCAAGATCTGAATTTACAGTTACTACACCATCTGCAGAAATTATATCACCTCTTGAAACTTCATCAGGCTTTACACCCTTTACTGCCAATCCAACTCTAGCAGGACAAATAGATTCAAGGACAGGATCATCATGCATTTGAATGGATTTTATCAAGACATCAATTCCCGCAGGAAATAGTTTTAGATTATCATATTGTTTTATTTTTCCATTACTTACTTTACCCAAAATAACAGTTCCAACACCTTTAACATCAAAACAATGATCAATTAACAATTCAGCAGGATCATCATTTGTAATAGGTTCAAGAGTGTTCATCTCTTCTTTAATTTTGTCTTGGTCTGCACGAATATAATTTTCAACAACAGTTCCCTTGATCATCATATTTAGTTTTGATTCATCAACATCAAACGTATGAGACAAAATTCCCTTTTCTTTTTTTAGAGAATCCAAAGCAATAATTTGTTCACCAGTAAATTTGTCTAATTTGTCTACATGAAATATTACATATTCTGCCAGATTTATTGCCTGAAATAGAGGCTGAATTTTTTCTGGGAATCCATTTGGAATTACCCAAGTTTTGATAATATCAGATTCTTTTCGATCATAAAGAGTCAGATCTGACTCTGTACCTTTTTTTCCAAATTCGGATGCAATATCTTGCTTACCTAAAACTACAAAATTGATGGATTTTACCAATACAATTCAAGAAAAAACAGGCTCTAAAAACCATACGAGATAGTTATTGTTATGGAAATGAGTTCAAGACGGCAGCATAACTTGCAAATCTGTGATTTGTGGGTTTTACTAATTTTTGACGATATTTTGAAATAGGTTTTCCAGTTGAACCATTTAATCCCAAAGGACCGTTAACAAATTTTTCTTTATTTGCCCAACCTAAAACCTCATCAGATGGAGCATAATGGTTAACAATTTTTTTAGTTACAATGTTTTGAAGAATTTTTCCATATTTTTTTGATGAAGGAACATCATCAGTAATAGATGCACCAAAAAAATATACACCTTCAACGATTCCAAAATTGTTTTTCTTTTTTGAAAGATATTCTAAAGTACTAAGAATTACCTGAGAACCAAGAGAATGTCCAATTAGTCGAATTTTTGTGCCAGGGCTATTTGCTTTAAAATCTTCTATGAATTTTCCAAGATTACGTCCATTTTTCTTTGCAATAGTTTGTCCAGCCATCAATGATCTTTTTGCAAATTTCATTAAATGTGCACCAGTAGTGTTTGAATCATAACTGTATCCAATTACAGGATAGACATAACCCAGTTTACGAAATCTGTTTTTTGCTAAAACTACTTTTGCAATTGCTCCAGCATTATCATTTCTCAAACCATGAATCATTATAGTTAATTCTTTAGAATCGATTAATTTTTTGAAATCTTGTTTCGGGTATAGATAGTATGAATTATTTTTGATGGTTTTTCCATTTAGTAAATTATAGTATCCACGAGTCGAAATTCGAGTAACAGGTTTCATAATCATTCAGAGGGACCTAATTCTTTTTTATATTTTTCAATATCAGATTTTTCAATTCGTGCAAATAATGGAGATGGTTCTCCCAGAATATGTCCAGATGAAATCCCTAATTCAGATTGAGATGACCATGGAATTTCTTGGATATTTCCATCAATTCCAAGTTGATTCCATATTTTTTGTGCAGATTCAGGCACAAATGGGAATATAGCTATGGCCAGACTCCTAACAGCATTTACAGAGAGATAAACACAATTTGTGGTTCCAGGACCATTTTTCCAAGGTTCCTGGTGTTGAAAGTATTGATTAAAAAACGAAGAAACTTCCATTATTTTCTTTAGTGCTCGATCCAAATGATTTTGTTCCATCAAAGTAGAAACATCAGTTGCAAGTGATTTGATTTTTTGTTCTGCTTCAGAATCTTGTTCATCAAATGGTTCAGTGTCAGGAATTTTTCCATCAAATGCTTTTTTTGTAAATCCCAATGCACGATTAACAAAATTTCCAAAATTACCAATCAATTCAGAATTTATTCGAGTTGTAAAATCATCCCAGTCAAAATTCAAATCATCTTGAGAATAAGGATTGATAGAAACAAGATAGAATCTTAAATAATCAGCAGGATAATATTGTAAAAATTGTTTTAATCCAATGTACCAATTTCTACTTTTTGAGATTTTTTTTCCTTGTAATGTAAGATGACCACGTGTTGGAATGTAATCAGGTAATTTGTACTCTTGATCAATTCCCAACCTCATTGCAGGTAAGAAAAGATAATGATGATACACAATATCTTTACCAATAAAATGATAGATATCAGCAGAATTCCAAAACTCTTTTCCATCTATTCCCTTGTCATTTAGAAATTTTAATGCAGTTGAAATGTATGCTAAGTGATTATCAAACCAACCATAAAACACCTTGCCATCTGCATCATCAAGCGGTATAGGAACACCCCAAGGAATATCACGAGTAATATCCCAATCAATCAATCCAGATTTGATCCAATTTTGAACATATTTTTTGACATCTTTTTGAAGGGTGCTAGTTTCTTCTAACCATTTGGATAAGGAATCACCAAAATTTTTGAGTTTAAAGAAATAATGATTAGTTTTTTCTTTTGTAGGGGTTTGACCACAAAGAGAACATTTAGGATCAGTAATTTCCTCAGGTACACGTCCACAACTCTCACATAAATCAGAATATTGATCTTCAGCCTTACAATGAGGACAGATTCCTTTCACATATCTATCAGGAAGAAATTTTTTGTCATTATTACAATAGAATTGAATGATTTCTTTTTCATAAATATGACCAGCATCGTTTAATTTTTTAAAAACATCTTGAACAAATAATATATTTTCTGAAGAACTGGTTTTATAGAAATAATCAAAATCAATTCCAAATGCAGTAAAATCATCATAATCACGTTTGTTCCAATGAGCAACATAATCAGCAGTAGTTTTTCCTTCTTTTTCAGATTGAATTAAGATAGGTGTTCCAAAATCATCAGATGCACAAACATAGTATGCCTCAACTCCATTTTGTTTTAAGAATCTAGTAGTTACATCTGCAGGAAGGTATGTGGATGCAACATGCCCCAAATGAATTTCTCCATTAGCGTATGGTAATGCACTTGTAATTATGGCTCTTTTATTCATTAGATAGTTTTCAAGAATATGTTAGAGTTAAGAAGTTTTACCAGTTATTTGCATATTTTACTTGTTCTGGAGTTAATTTATCAATTTTAACATCCATAGCTTTCAATGCATCAAATGCAATTTGAATATCAATTTCTTTAGGAACATCAATGATTTTGTTTTCCATTTTTTTATGATTTTTAAGAATATACAATACAGACAAAAGTTGATTTGAAAATGATTGAGCCATAACTTCTGGCGGATGTCCTTCTGCAGAAACTAAGTTAGCAAGACGTCCTTGTCCAATCAAGTAAACTTTTTTGCCATTTTTCAAAGTACATTCATCAAGTGTGGGTCTAACCTCTTTAACGGATTTAGATTTTTTTAGTAAAAAGTCAGCATCGATTTCAACATCAAAGTGTCCAACATTACCCATTATTGCACCATCTTTCATTTTCAAAATGTGTTCTTTTCGAATTACACTAGTCATTCCAGTACACGTAACAAACATGTCACCAATTTTTGCTGCTTGGGACATTGGCATTACTTCAAATCCATCCATGTGAGCTTCAAGTGCTTTGACAGGGTCAACCTCAGTTACAATAACTTTTGAGCCCATTCCATTGCATCGTGATGCAACACCACGACCAACCCAACCATATCCAACCACTACAACACGTTTTGATGCCATTAGTAGATTCATTGCACGCAAATAGCCATCAATGGTACTTTGACCAGTACCATATCTATTATCAAACATGTGTTTGGTATATGCTTCATTAACTAAAATAACAGGATATCTCAATTTACCTTGATTTTCCACTGCTCTAATTCGAGTTACACCAGCAGTAGTTTCTTCAGTTGCTCCCAAAACTTTCATGTCTTTAAATCGCTTATCAAAGTGTGCTTTGATGTTCATATCTGCACCATCATCAGTGAGAATAGTTGGTTTGTGTTTGAGTACTTGATCAATGGACCAATCATAGTCTTTAACAGATTGTCCATGCCAGGCATAGACATTGATTCCTTGTGATGCCAAAAATGCTGCAATATTATCTTGAGTTGTTAAAGGATTACCTCCACAAACTGCAACAGTTGCACCTAATTCTTTAGCACCCATTAACAAAACAGAAGTTTCTTTTGTAACATGTAAACAAAAACCAAGAGTGATTCCTTTGAGAGGTTTAGATTTCTTTAATCGATTAATAGTGTTATCCAAAATTTGCATATGAGATCTTGCCCATTCATAAGATAATTTTCCTTCCTTGATCAATTTTGGACTAGATTTTACTTTGCTCAATGAATCACATCTAAAATTACACTATAAAATCTTATCAAAGTAAATTTCATAACAAAGGAATGCTAAATGATTTTTGAAAAAGATAAAGAAGATTGTTCAAACTCTAAATTTTTATAAAAATCATGAGAATTTTTTCGTTGAATTCCAGATTCCAATCTAATTCTGTGACATTTTTTCTCTTTTGCAAATTGAATACAATGCTTCATAATTTTTTTGCCAATTCCATGATTTTGAAAATTTTCAATTACGATTAATTCTGGAATATACATTTCTAATGAGGAGTTATTCAGTCTGGGAAGAAGCACAACACTTACCATTCCAATTATTTCAACATCATTCAATTTTGCAACAAAGATCATTTTATCGGAATTTGTGACATAATTTTTTACAAGATTTCTAAAGGAATCAAGATCAAAATCATCACGAGGCTTAGGACGCCCCAATTGGTACAGCAAATCCAATAGAACAGGAATATCAGAAATTCCAGCAGGACAAATAGTAATATTTTCCATGATTAGTAACAATCAACATAATTTAAGAACATAATGAAAAATTGAATTTGAATAAAAATCAAGAGCAAATGTAAATTGATATGAAATTTTTGTATTCAAGTATAAAAAACGTGGAATCAACAAAGAAATAAAATCATAATGTACATTAATGACAAAAAATTTTACTCATTATTGACCTGGAAAAAAATTGCAGAAAAAGGAGAAATAGAAAAAGGTAAAGGTAAAGCATTCAAAATTGAAGATAAACAGATTGCAATATTTAATCAAGATGGATATCATGCAATGGATGATTTGTGTGTACATCAAGATGGTTCAATCGCACCAGGCAAACTTGAAGGGGATATTGTTGAATGTCCATTACATTTTTGGCATTATAATATCAAAACAGGTGAATTGACAGATTATCTAAAAGATGTCAAATTAGAAACATACTCTGTAGAAACAAGAGATGACGGAATTTACGTAGATATTTAGAGTCAAAAAATTAAATGATTTAAAATTAGGTATAATTTTTATTCTGATATTTTCTGCAAAACAATAATTGAATCAAGAAATAATTAATGAAATTCAAGAACAAGATTATTCAAAAATTACAAATGTGATTGAAAAATTTTTAGTAGAAAAAATAGAAGAAAGTAATTCAAAAGGAGTGATTTTAGGATTAAGTGGAGGTATAGACTCAGCAGTTTTAGCATACATTTGTAAAAGAAATCTTAAAGAAAAAACACTTGCAATAATAATGCCAGATACAGAAATCACTCCAAAGTCTGAAACAGAAGATGCATTGAAAATGATATCACTTACAGGAATTGAATACAAGTTAATCGATATCAATCCAATTGTAAAAGAATATTCAATGTATCTTGAACCAAATGCAAAATCTAAAGGTAATTTACGAGCAAGAATTAGAACAAACATTTTGTATTACTATGCAAATTCTAAAAATTATTTGGTGTTAGGTTCTAGTGATAAAAGTGAACATATGATAGGATATTTTACAAAACATGGAGATGGTGCATCAGACATCACTCCAATAATTTCATTATACAAATTACAAGTAAGAGAAATTGCAAAATATTTAGAAGTGCCAGAAAATATAATTTCAAAAAAGAGCAGCCCACATTTATGGAAAGATCACGAAGCTGAAAATGAATTAGGGATTACCTATGAAGAAATAGATTCGATTCTGTATTGTTTATTTGAAAAAAAATTATCAGTTGAAGAAACTGAAAAAATCATATTAATTGATAAATCAAAAATAGAAAAAATTCAAGAATTAAACACCAAAAGTGAGCACAAACGACTATTGGCACAAAAACCAGAGAGGGATTAAAATGAAAATTCAAGACACATTGTCAAATTTAGAACAAAAATTAGATGTATCAAAAAAGATCAAAATTTATCTTTGTGGAGTAACAGTTTATGATGAATCACACATAGGACATGCTAGAACCATAATTGTGTTTGATGTATTAAGAAAATATCTAGAATCAAAAAAAATAGAGATTGAACTAGTTCAAAATTTCACAGATGTGGATGATAAAATCATTAATCGTGCAAATTCTGAGAATACAACTGCTGAAAAAATTAGTACAAAATACATTGAAAATTACTACAGAGATTTTGATAAATTAAATGTGAAAAGAGCAACAAACTATCCAAAAGCAACAGAACATATCGAAGATATAATAAAATTTATTGAAAAATTAATTGAAAAACAATTTGCATATTCATCAAAAAATGGAGTGTATTTTGCAGTATCAAAATTTTCAGAATATGGGAAATTATCAAAAAAGAAGATAGATGAGTTAGAATCAGGGTCGAGAATAGAAATAGACGAATCAAAAAAAGACCCATTAGACTTTGCAGTATGGAAGTTCTCAGACATTGAACCCGTATGGAATAGTCCATGGGGGAAAGGTAGACCAGGATGGCATATCGAATGTTCAGCAATGAGTGTAAAGTATCTTGGAGAGAATTTTGACATTCATGGTGGTGGACGAGATCTAATATTTCCTCATCACGAAAATGAAATTGCACAATCTGAAGCGTGCACAAATTCACCATTTGCAAAAGTATGGATGCATGTAGGAATGGTCACAATTAGGGGTGAAAAAATGTCAAAATCATCTGGGAATACAAAATCAATTAAATATGTTTTAGAGAGGTGGGGACCAAATGTAATAAGGTTATTTTGTTTATCAGGACACTATTCTAAAGTTATAGACTATTCTGAAGATCTGTTAAAAGAAAATTTAACAAAATGGCGGCAAGTTGAAACATGTTATTATGAATTAATCCATGCAGATAGTGACAACCAAGAAGAAATTTCTCAAATAATTAAAAAAACAGGCACAGAATTTGATAATTCATTAGAAGATGATCTTAATACACATCTTGCATTATCAGCATTTTTCCAATTGGTAAAAGAGACAAACAGATTGGCAGCTGAAGGAAAATTAGGAAAAGAAAATTCAGAAATTGTTAAAAAAGAATTTCAGAGAATGCAAAATATTTTAGGTTTAAATGTTCCAGAAATATCTGAAAATGAAAAACATGAAATAGATAATTTGATTTTAAATAGAGAAAAATTAAGAAAAGAAAAACAATTTGATAGTGCAGATGAAATCAGAGATAAATTAAATGGTATGAATATAGAAT
>CALBNQ010000209.1 GCA_937896495.1 uncultured archaeon
AATTAATCTTGAAGTCAGAGATAATTCCGATAATTTAGTAGGAATTGAACAAGTAAATCCTAAAGAATCCGGATCATACAGTGCAGTGTTGACATCAAGTGATTTGTGGAATACTAATGGAACATATTCTATGATTGCAAATTATGGGGACATTGCATCTGTGGATACATTTGAATTTGAAATAATTCCTGACACATCTTCAATACAAAGTGAATCCATTCCAACTGGATTATCAGTATCCACTGAAAGTTCAGCTTATCTGTTAGGAGAGGCCGTTTTGATTGATTTGGAATTGATAGGTGCTGGTTCTGGAGAATCAATATTATTAGAAATCAGAGATGCTCAAAATAATCAAGTTCTATTACAATCACTAAACACAAACAGTTCTGGAGAAACTGACATTACATACCATTTACAGCAAACACAAGATTCTGGAATTTACTCTATCATTGCAACTAGCACTTCAGAGTCTTGGAGTCATTCTGACTCTGTTACATTTACAGTCATTGCACCAATTCCAGACATCACAATAGGTGATGTTGTATCTACAATTCAGAATGGAACTGCAGTGGAATCATTTGGTGTAGGGGAGATGGGATATTTCCAGGCACCAATTGTATCAAATTCAACCTCTGATGTTCTAATCACTGTTAATGTGTTTGATGTAGAGGATACACCATTAGGCCTTGCATATTTTAAATCAAAAATAGTTAATGATGAGTTTGATATTGTTTTAGGTTTACAAATTCCTCAAGATGCTGCCCCTGGAATGGCAACAGTATACATCAATACGTATACTGATTGGACAGAAAATGGTGGTGTTGCAATTAATGATGAAATGATATCATTTATTGAAATATCTCCCTCAGGTATAACTGATTTGAGTATTTCAGCAAACTCTGCTACAGGAGCAGAGCCATGATAAGTTCTAGTTGGAAATTATATCAATACTTAGATAGATTGTCTTCTAAAAGTAGTTGTATGGTTGATGATATGACATTTATGGAGCGTATGCATTGAAAATTTCAATTTTGTTTTTACTATTACTAGTTGTATCTTTGGGAATGTCTCCTGCATTTGCAACAACTGATCTTACATTAACTACGGATATGAATTCTTATGAACCAGGAGAACGTGTAGAGATTTCAGGGGATACAAAAAATGATCAACTGGTATCCATTCAAGTAAAAGATCCTACTGGAAAATCATTGCTAGTTAGAACAATTTCTTCAGATAATTCAGGTATCTATTCTCTAGGATTTAAAATCCCCAAAACTGCAATTCATGGAGATTATTCCATAGTTGCAAGTATATCACTTGATATGATTCCATTAATTGAGACCACATCAATTTTGGTTCAAGACAAAGTTGTAGAATCTGCTGATGGTACTGCCACAACCACGATTAATGATTCCGTATGTGGTAGTGGAACTGTAATGAAGAATGGAAAATGTGTCGTTGATGGAACCTCTGATGGGGGAGGTTGTCTAATTGCTACAGCCACATATGGTAGTGAAATGGCCTTTGAAGTTCAACAACTCAGAGAAATCCGAGATAACCAATTACTAACCACTGAATCTGGGAAATCATTTGTTAATTCGTTTAATGATGTGTATTATTCCTTTAGTCCAATGATTGCAGACTATGAGCGAGAAAATCCAGTATTCAAAGAAATGGTAAAAATTGCAATTACTCCTATGATTTCCAGTTTATCCATACTCAACTATGTTGATATGAATTCTGAATCAGAAGTATTGGGATATGGAATTTCATTAATCATATTGAATTTGGGAATGTATCTTGGAGTTCCCATTGCTGTAGTTGTTGGGATTAAAATGAAAAAACAAGAAACTGCGGAAAACTCTGAACATAGAACTACAACATAACACGAATAGTTTTCCATTCACCACTTCATTTTACGACGCAAAATGACGGTTTTCTCGTTGATATCATTACGACAATTTGATATTTAGGATTGATCTAAAAAATTTGAAATTATTTTTAAAATAATTTCATATGTTTTTTGATTCACTACTCTTATCAAATATCTTGTGCACATCTAAACCCCGAAAATAACCATCTCTCATCTAGTCTAAAGAAATTCCTGTAACTTGCCCTAATTGACATTGAAGGTGTCCCAAATGATCCTCCTCTCAAAACTTTTTGGTTTGTAAACCACTTGTCATTATACTCATCAAACCCTGTAACAAATCCTGGATACCCTGTATACTCTGATGATGTCCATTCCCACACATCCCCAATCATCTGTTGACATCCTGACGGACTGACTCCATCTGGATATGTGCCAATTTCAGTACACCCCCATTGGTATGATTCTAGTAAATTACAATTGTTTTCAGTTGGGGGCTCATTTCCCCACGGAAAAATACTCTTTTGTTGAGTTGTATCATTCCAACATGCAGCTTTTTCCCATTCAGCTTCAGTTGGTAATCTTTTTTTTGCCCATTTACAATAAGCATCTGCCTCGTAGTAACTGACATGTTTTACTGGTTCATTTGGATTGATTTTATGAATCCCTGCAAAATCTCTAATATGCCATGTATCCTCAATTTTTTCCCAATACATTGGAGATTTCCATTTGTTTTTCTTTACTTTCTCCCATCCGTCTGATAACCAATACTTGTATGTATCATATCCTCCTGATTCCATAAATTCCAGATACTGTCCATTTGTTACTGGAAAGACATCTATCTTGTAATCATTTAGGTAAACTTTGTGTTCTGGAAGTTCAATGTCATAACAGTACTCTGTACCGTTATACCCCATTGTGTATAATCCTCCTTTGATTAAAACTGATTTCTTCTCTACCTTATTTGCAGATTTTATTTTATTTTGTATAACTGGTTTGTATGATTCTGCTAGTAAATGTTGAAAGTCATAAATCATTAATTCTTGATGTTGACATTCATGGTGAAATCCAATTGTTATCAATCTATTTTCCTCATCAGTTAATTCATGTGAGTTTATGAATTTCTCAACTCGTTGATTTATTGTGTTAAAGTATGCAAACACTTCATCCACTGTTGGTCTTGAAACAATCCCGCGTAACCCTTTGTCATGTGGTACTCCAAATTGTTGATAGTATGAATTTAGATATTCTGAAAATTCTTTTGAATAAAATTTGTAATCTTTATCCATTTTACTAATAATTGCCTCATAAATCCAACTGACATGACCAACATGCCATTTTGGTGGACTCATAAAATATGCTGTCTGTACTACAAAGTCGTCTTTTTCTAAATTTTTTACTAGTTGTAATGTTCTATTTCTGGTTTCTCTGAATTGTTGAATTAGTGGTTTTAACTCCAATTCTGGATTTGTAGTCATTGTCAAAAAATTATATTTTTTTTCTTATTATATTTTGGGCATATCTTCTAAAATGTGGATTCTAATACCCTCTGGCAAAAATTGGAATTGATTTACTTTGCTCTTTACAGTAAATGCATTTTTGAGTCGTATCCTCACTGTTCCATGGAATAACTCTGATTTCAGCCCCAGTTTCTTCTTTAATTTTCTCTTCACACTCTAATTTACCGCACCATGGAGAGTTGAAAAATCCTCCCTTCTCAATTTTTGATTTGAATTCTGTATACTCTGAAATGGACATTGTATTTTCTTTTGATTGTTTTTTTGCCTTTTCTAACATGATGCTTTGAATTTCCTCAAGCATTAAAGGAATTTTTTCAATATTTGAAAATTCAATACTTGTCTTTTCACCGTTGTGTCTTTTTGCAATAATAACACTTTGTTTCTCAATGTCTTTTGGACCGATTTCAATTCTAATTGGTACTCCCTTTAACTCCCAATCATTGAATTTGTATCCTGGTGATAATCCTTCTCTGTCATCAACGTGTACTCTAATGTTTAATGATTCTAACTTTTCTTCGATTTCTTTGACTTTGGGTAGTACGATGTCTTTTCCTTCATCATTTCTATAAATTGGAACAATCACTACTTGCATTGGTGCCACATTTGGTGGTAATACCAATCCTTTGTCATCACCATGAGTCATGATCATGGCACCAATTAATCTCCATGATACTCCCCATGATGTCTGCCATGCAAAATGCTCTACATTATCTTTATCTGCAAATTTAACTTCAAATGGTTTTGAAAAATTCTGTCCTAAGAAATGTGATGTCCCCATTTGCAATGCTTTACCATCTGGCATGATTGACTCCATTGTAGTTGTATATTCTGCACCAACAAATTTCTCTTTTTCACTCTTCTTTCCTGTGGTTACTGGAATTGCTAATTTTTCTTCTACTGTGTCTTTGTAAATATCTAAAATTTTGATTACTTCTTTTTCAGCTTCTTCTTGTGTTGTATGAACTGTATGCCCTTCTTGCCAAAGAAATTCAGATGTTCTAAGAAACGGTTTTGTAGCTTTGATTTCAGCCCTTAGTGCTGTATTCCAAAAATTAATTTTTAATGGTAAATCTCTCCAACTTTGAATCCACTTTGAGTATAATGTGTATGCTAGAGTTTCTGAAGTTGGTCTTAGTGCAAGTCTGTCCCCTATCTCGTTTGTGCCTGAATGAGTAACCCAAAACACTTCTGGATTAAATCCTGCAAAATGTTTTTGTTCTTTTCCTAATAGTGATTCAGGAATCAATATTGGCAAAAATCCATTTCTAATCCCATTTTTGGCAAATTTTTTATCAAATGTATTTTTTAGTGACTCCCATATGGAATACCCATCTGGTCTGAGTACGATTAATCCTTTAACTGGTGCATAGTCTGCAAGTTTTGCTTTGAGAACAACTTGGGTATACCATTCACTAAAATCATCTTTTTTAGAAACTGTAATTCCTACGTCTTGTTTACCCAAATCAGTTTTTCAAAGAATTAATTTTACTAATGAGCCTTTCGTGAAATAATAATACTCTGTTACAGTTTGTCACCTTTACAGAGAACTTTACCCATCACTCTGCTTTGGAAATTTGGACATATGAAACATTGAATGAAATGAACATCTTCTTTAATCACTGGACATTCTATAAATTCTTGTTTCATTCTTTTGAGCATTTTTGGACTGACTCCTTTGAGTTTTAGTTTTCCCTTCTCATCCATCATTCCAGATGATTTCATTTCTGCTTTGACTTCGTCTGAGAGTTTGTGTCTGCCTTCTCTTTCTTTAATTTCTACTTCGTATTTGTGGTCTAATTCATCAGCCATTAATTATGATATGATCTTCGGTGATTTATTACTAGCGTTTTTTTAAATCTCAAATTCTTTAAACTTTAATACTATTAACCGCTTTAATTCATAATTATTACATATGGTTTATGATGGTAATACACTATGACTGAGGCATCATTATCAAAATTAGATGACAAAGGTGTATTCACAATTGTAAAAGTTGAAAAAGTTGAACGAAAAGTTGGAAAGGAAATAATCCTTGAGATAAACATTGAAACTGAAGAGACATTTGATGGAGTGAAGAATTTTTACACTTCAAGAAAGATGATTGTTGCAAAATTTTACGATAATGGCAAATCCACTCAATTGGCTCAAGATATTCAAAGAGGGAAAAAATACCGAGTAAAGATTATCACACAGAAATTTGGTAATGGCAAAGAAGATTATGATATTGCAAAGTCCTGAATTTTATTCTACATCAAAATTGAGATTGAAAGAACTGAAGAGGTCCTCCCAATCTCATGAAGAATGGAGAGATTCCGTTCTTCATAATTGCGTTTTGATTACCCGATTTGGTAATCGCGATTTTTGGAATCACGCAACAATTTGTCTTTACTATACTGTATAAAACAAACGTTATTTGGATGAATTACAATTTTTTATCTAACATATTTTGTTAAAACAGCCTCAAAAAGATTAGATGGATATTGATATTTTCTCAAAAATCAATATCTGGACTTTTACAAAATGTACATTTTTCCATAATGCCAAATTCGTTCATGACTTTGCCTTTTCCATCACATTGTAAACAATTCAAGTTATTCTAAATTATCTAAGAAGGCAATAAGACTATCGGAATGATATGGTTTTAAGGATAAAATAACATGAAATAATCATTATGGGCGGCTCTAAAAGAAAAGTAGATACAAGAAAACACAAAGGACAAAAAGAATCTGAACAAAAACAACGAGTTAGAAATTACAAAAAGAAACAACAGGAAACAAAAAAGACAAAGAAACCAAAAAAGTACTAATAATTCCTTTTTCCATAATTTTCCTAAATTGCATATTGTTAATTTTTGATTTGAAACAATAACTGAAAAATCACTCCGATCAGAATTCTCAAAATATGTTTATCCTCAAAATTTCCCTCCCAACTTTAATATTATTAGCAACTTTTTTGCAGATCAGAAATTAATTGCTGGTTATTTTTGATGTTGAAGGTGTTTTGTATGATGAAGAGTATCTTCCTATTCTTGCAGAAAAATTAAACAAAGAAAAAGAAATTTGGGAAATCACTAAACAAGGAATTCAGGGCAAAATCAATTGGGAAGAAGGATTGCGAACTCGTGTTGCAGCTTTGAAAGGATTAGATGAAAAAATTTGTCATGAAGTATCTGATGCATTACCGATAATGACTGGTGCAAAAGAAGCATGTAAAGTGTTAAAGGCTGCAGGCTGGAAAATCATGGCAGTATCTGGTGGATTTACACTAATGATGGAGAGACTAAAAGAAGAATTGGGATTAGATTATGTCTATTGTAATGAATTGTTATTCAAAGATGGAAAATTAGATGGTGTCACAATTAATGTTGATTCAAACAAAGCAAAATCTGCAATCAAAAAAATTGAAGAATGGGGTGAGAAGAAAGAAGATATTGTATGTGTTGTGGATGGTGCAAATGATGTTAAATTATTTGATATCTGTGGATTGGGAATTGCTTATCGAGCACAAGATATCGTCAAAGATTTAGCAACAACTACTTTGGAGGAAAAAGATCTGTCAAAAATTATAGACATCATTAATAGACATTACAAATTAGATTTGAAAACATCTGCCTAAACAATTTTTTAATACGTCATTTTATCTGAAACTATTGTGCAAATAATTCCAATACATTTTCAAAAAGAAATTGATTCCTCTGATGATATTTCTCAATTAATTTTAGATTCTTTTGAAATTAAAGATGCTGACATACTTGTAGTGGCACAAAAGATTATCTCAAAACAAGAAGGTCAAATTATTGATTTATCCACTGTTACCCCTTCTTTACTTTCTCAAGGAATTGCTTCACAGTATGAAAAAGATCCACGAATCATTGAATTAATTTTATCTGAATCAAAACGTATTGTTAGAATGAAAAACGGTATAATCATTGTTGAAACAAAACACGGATTTATTTGCGCAAATGCAGGCATTGATGAAAGTAATGTGAAAAATGGATTTGCAACATTACTTCCTGTTGATTCTGATGTATCTGCAAAACTACTTTGTAAAAAAATTAAAAATGTAACTGATAAAAATGTGGCAGTAGTGATATCTGATACTTTTGGTCGTCCATTTAGAGAAGGCCAAACAAATCATGCTATTGGAGTGTATGGATTAAAACCCTTATTGGATTATGCTGGAACATTGGATTCTTTTGAGAATATTTTACGTGTAACTGAAATTGCAATTGCCGATGAACTCTCATCTGCTGCAGAACTTGTAATGGGTAAAACACTAAGGTGTCCAGTATCTGTAATCCGTGACTACTCCTTTGATTTTTCAGATGGAGCCATATCTGAATTAATTCGTCCTGATTCAAAAGATCTTTTCAAATAATTTTTAACCTAAAATTAGATTTAGTAAACATAGGACAAGCTAAACTCGAATAGATTTTAATATGACAAAACGGTCTTGATGAATTAGATAAACATGTCCGAATCAGACCAAAAAAAATTAGATGCAACTGGATTGTTTTGTCCTGAACCTGTGTTTAGAACAAAAATAGAAATTGAAAGAATGCAAGTTGGTCAAACATTAACTGTATCTGCAGATGATCCGGCAGCTGAAGAGGATATTTCTAGATGGGTATCAAAAACAGGCCATGAATTATTAGATTTGAAAAAAGATGGCAATGTAATTACATTTCAAATTAAAAAGGTGAAATAATCAAATTATGACTACCATTAATGATACAGACATTCTGAATCGTGTTGGTAATACTCCTATGGTTCCCCTGGAATCACTTTCTAGTAACAATACTAATTATTTTGCAAAATTAGAGGGACATAATCCATTTGGTTCTGTAAAAGATAGGGCAGCATACTGGATGATTAAAGATGGTGAAGAGAAAGGAATTTTGAAAAAAGGTAAAAGCATAATCATTGAACCTACTTCTGGAAATACTGGAATAGCCTTAACTGGAATAGCTAATCTCTTAGGTTACAAAGTTGAGATTGTCATCCCTGAAAAAGTAAGTAATGAGACTAAAGATATTATTAGAAATCTAGGTGCTAAAGTTTTTGAAACTAGTGATGACTTGTGTCCAAAAGTTGGTGCAGGCACTGATCAAAGCATTGCATTGGCAACATCTATTGCATCTTCTAGACCTGAAACATACTATTCTCCAAATCAATATGCTAATGAAGCAAATTTTAGAGGTCACTATGAAGGAACTGGTCCTGAAATTTGGAAACAAACTGAAGGTAAAATTACTCACTTTTTCACTGGTGTTGGAACTGGTGGAACAATTACTGGAATTGGTGCTTTTCTTAAAGAAAAAAATCCTAATGTCAAAATTATTGGCTGTCAGCCACAACAAAACCATTTAATTCAAGGTTGGAGAAATTTTGAAGAATCTGCAAAACCTGATTTATTTTTAAAACGAGAAAACGTTGTTGATGATTGGGTGTCTGTTGATAATGCTGAAGCATTTTCTGTTGTAAAAGAAGTATTTGCAAAAGATAAACTCTTGATTAGTCCATCATCAGCTGCAGTTTATGCATGTATGAAAAAATACAAAATTGATGGTGATGCATGTGTTGTTGGAATTTTTGCAGATGATGGACGAAAATTCAAAAGTGTTTATGCAAAACAAAATGTTATGACTGAAGAAGAATTTGAACATTCACTTGGCGATGCAAAACATATGTCTGAATTGGCATACTAGTTATTCTAAAATTTCTTTGATGTATTTTTCATAAAATTCTCTAAATAATGTATTTGTATCTCGTTCAAATTGAAGACATTTGTCACTTTGTTCTGTTAATTTGTTTTTGATATCTTTACTCCATTGACTTTTTTGTGTATCTTTTGAATCGCTAATTGTTGGATTATCCTTAATCTTTTTCATGATTTCAACTAACTCTGAACCTAACTGATGAAATTTTCCAACACGTAAAAGAAACATTTGTGCCTCTTTTTCGTTAATTACATTCATCATGGCATGAATTTCATTATAATACTCCAGGCCTTTTTCATTGTATTTTTCAACCTCTGTAATTCTTTTAACCCAATAATCTTTTGATTTTTTCTTTTCAACTTTGTAACTGAATTGATTTTTAGCTAAATCTGTGCCTAATTTTGCCAAAATATCACTGTGTTTTTTGACTTTATTTTTCAATTCTTGGTTTTCACTCATTATCTGATTACTTTATTAATTGAAATTAAGAGTTTAGATTTTTTAATTTATCCCAAATCTCTTTTGATTGTTTAGAGTATTCCATTAAACAATTCTCACAAAACGAATCCCATTCATCAATGTCTATTTTTTTAAAATATTCTATAGACCATTTGTAAGTGGGAATTTGTCTATATTGAAATTGTTGAATGGTGTAAATTTCTTTTTCTTGGAACTTTTTCAAACATTTTGTACATTGTGCATTTTTCATTCTTGTTTGTCTGATGACTCTGAAATATACTTGTCAACATCAATTGCTGCCATACAACCAAAAGCTGCAGCTGTAATTGCTTGTTTGTAATTTTTATCATGTACATCTCCTGCGGCAAAAACACCTTCAACATTTGTATGTGTTTTATTTTTTAAAATAACATAACCTTCATCATCTAAATCAATTTGATTTTCAAAAATCTTTGTGTTTGGCATGTGACCAATTGCAACAAACAAACCTCCTACATCTAATGATGTTTCTTCATTTGTTTTTAGATTTTTTAATATTGCTTGTTGAACTTTTTGATCCCCTTTGATATCAACTACTGCTGAATCCCAATGAAATTCTATTTTTTCATTACTCAATGCTCTTTCTTGCATTACTTTACTTGCTCGCAGTTCTGCACGTCTGTGTACTAGATGTACCTTTGTTGCAAATTTAGTCAAAAATGTGGCTTCTTCAATTGCAGAATCTCCTCCACCAACTACTACTATCTCCTGATTTCTAAAGAATGGACCATCACATGTTGCACAGTATGAAACACCTTTTCCACCAAATGTTTCTTCACCTTCTAACCCTAGTTTTCTTGGATTTGCCCCCGTTGCAATTATTATTGCACGACCTTCGTATTCTTCAGATGCTGTTAGAACTTTGTATGGTTTATGTCTAAAATCTACATCTACTGCTTCATCATCCACAATTGTTGTTCCCATTCTTTGGGATTGTTTTCTCATATCTATCATAAGGTCAGGACCCATGATTCCATTTTCAAATCCTGGATAATTTTCAACCTCTGTTGTGTTTACTAGTTGTCCTCCTGGCAAAACTCCTGATAAAATCAAAGTATCATACCCTGCTCTGGAACAATAAATTCCTGCTGTATATCCTGATGGACCTGCACCAATTATAATTACATCAAATTTTGTCTTTTTTTTATCTGGGATTTTAGGACCTTCATCTTTGGTTTCTAATACTGCTGAACCTGAATCTGCTGACATCATGTGGTTACAATTTATTTCAATAATTTAAGTGAATATCAATTTCTCTTACTTTACAATCAGAACTGGTTTTTTGGATTTGTGTAACACATAGTTTGATGTACTTCCAAGGAACATCTCTTTCATTGATCCCAATCCTCTGGAGCCAATCACAATAAGATCAAAATTTTTCCTATCTGCAATATCTACTATTCTCTTTCCCCCATCTCCATATGACACAACATCAAAAAACAAAATTCCTTGTTTGGCCGATCTCAGTTTTGCTTTTTTCATAATTTTTTGTGCATGTTCCAAAAGGATTTTTTCTAATGGAGTGATAGGATCATTTGTTCTAGGCTTTGTTATTCCTGCAACATATAATCCGGTAATTGTTGAATGTCCTTCTCTTGCCATTTGTATTGCAGTATCTAACCCTCTAAATGAATTGGCAGAACCATCCAGTGGAACAAGAATTTTTTTTATTTTGATTGCCATGTTTTTATTTCATTTTATTAAAAATTAAATTCAATTAAACTATTTTGGATGATTTTCACATCTGATATTCTAGAATGTTATCAAATATCTTACATGCATACTATAATTATAAAATGACTAATGGTAAAGAAATGACAATATCTGATGTAATGACTAAATCTGTTATTTCTGTAGATTATACATTAACCATAGGTGCCACTGCAAAAATGATGGAAGATGCAAAAGTAGGCTCAGTAATTGTAATGAAAAATAATATTCCATCTGGAATCGTCACTGATAGAGATTTTGCCATTGCTGTTGCATCTCATGGATATCCTCTCTCTGCATCTATAGAAAAAATAATGTCTTCTCCATTGATATCAATTTCTTCTAATGAGGCAATTCGTTTTGCTTCTGATTTAATGTTTGAAAAAGGAATAAGAAAATTACCTGTAATTGATAATGACTGTGTAGTTGGAATGATTACTGCAACTGATATTGTTAATTTGTTGGCAGTTAGTACCGAAGATGATCTTCGAGATATGTATTTTCATTCAATCGTAAAAATTTTTAGCAACTATTCTCCGTATAACTAAAGATAACATGGTTTTTCCATTAATTATTTTAGTATCTATTCCTATTTTTTTAGGAATTGCATATGTGACACCTTTTGATATGCCTGTTGAATCTAATGAAGATTTAATTTCAGAAGAACCTGATGATAGTATTTTGTATTTTATGTTGATGGGAATTTGGGTATTTTTTCTACTACGGATTCTAATTCTTTTAAAACGAGGTCGTTACAGACTTACTCAGAGGTATTGATATGAACACTGCACCATATTGGAATAGTAAAATTTGTTCTGACTGTAGGAGAATAAAATGCCAAAAAGGATGCAATTGTGATTGTCATCAATTACGAGACAGAATTAATTAAATGGTTTTGTTATCAGTGTTTCAATATTTTAACTAAAAACCAATTCAGATAATTGATGAAGACTTTTTAATTCAAATTATCAGATTAAATGTATGGCAATTCAAACTAAGAAAATTCTCGTACCACTTGATGGCTCTAAGAATTCATTACGTGGATTAGATATGGCAATTCATTTGGCTAGACAATCACATGGAACAATTACTGCTTTATCTGTAAAATCTGTGCCTGGAATCTATGCTTTACATCCACTTGGGTTTATGGGATTTGATAGTTCATCTGAAGTAAAAAAATTACTAGATTCTGCAAAAGTTCGTGCAGCAAAAAAAGGAATTCAATTAACTACAAAGGCAATATCTGGTGATCCTGGATATGATATTGCAAAATTTGCAAATGGCTCTAAGAATAAAATTGATTTAGTTGTGATTGGTGCTAGAGGCAGAGGTTCTGCAAAAGAGCTTTTCTTAGGAAGTGTATCTAACTATGTATTGCATAAATCTAAAAAACCAGTTCTAGTTGTGAAATGAGTAAAACCAAAAAATCATCTTTTTCAAAAATCTTAGTTCCCCTTGATGGTTCAAAATATTCTGAAAAGGCACTTTTACGTGCTGCTGAACTTGGAATTGCATTTGATTCTGAAATTATTTTGTTGTATGTTGTTGAAAAAATACATCCTGTAAATTTTCTAGATCGTAATGAATATTTAAAAATTTTAAGAACTTTTGGAAATAAAGTTCTTCAAAAATCTGAAAAAAAATTACTTAAAAAAGGTATTACTGCAAAAATTCTCTTAAAAGAAGGACACATTGTATCTGAAATTGAAAAAACTGTACAAAAAGAAAAATGCACATTATTAGTTGTGGGGAGTAAAGGTCTTGGTTCTTTTACTAGATTTTTACTTGGAAGTGTATCTAACAAACTTGCACAATCATCATCATGTACTTTGTTGATTGTGAAATAATTTTACACTGCTAAAGAGTTTACAATATCTGATTTTGTAACTATTCCAACTAATTTTGATTTTTTTATTACCGGCATACCGCTAATATTGTATTTTATCATTTGTGTAATTGCCGATTTGATATCTTTGTCTGCCTCAATTGTAATTGGATTTTCAGTCATAATATCTGTGGCGTGAAATGGAAATAGATAACTCATTTGATTTGCCTGATTCTCTTCTAACCCTTTTTTGAATTTATATTCGTGGATTTCTTTAGGATCTGCTGATTCTGCAATCCATTGAGGTATTTTTGCAGGCACAAAATCTCTGTAAGTAACTACTCCTACTGGTTTTTGATTCCTTTTAATGATGATTCTTGAAATTCCGTATTTTAACAATAAACTTTCTATGTATAATATGGGATCACTTGGTGTTGCTGTGACTAATTGTTTTTTCATTATTTTTGAAACTTTGAGTGGTTCTCTATCTTTTGTTAAATATGCTTTAACTAGATCTGTTTTAGTAACGATACCTTCAAGGATTTTGTTTTTATTTAAAATAAGAACTAGACTGATTCTATTCTTCTTCATTATTTTTGCGCATTCTTGAACATTATTTTCTTTTGTTAATATGAATAATTTTCTTGGTTTGAAATCTTTTGCTTTTACTGATCTCATTGATTTGTTTTTTAATTCATAGATTTTTTTTGCAATGTCTTTTTCTGTGATTATCCCTATCGGCTTTTTTTTATCTACGACTATTACTCTTTTAACTTTCTTTTGCAATATTATTTCTCTTGCTTTAATCATACTGATATCTGGAGTTACTGTTGTAGCCTTTGAAACAATTTTTGATAATTTGATTTGTCTAACATCCATTTTTCTTCTATGTGGTGATTTCTTAAATAGTTCATCGATATTATCTTCTCTGAAAATCAAATCTGAACATTATTGTATTGGTTTTTAATTCAATTTTTTGTAGTAAATTTATGTCTGAAATACCTCTCTATGAAATTGGTTTATCTAAAGAAGATCCTTCAACTGAATTAGTCCTATCAAAACTTGGAGGCTCACTTGAAAAAGCAAAAAGTGTTCTGTCTGAAATTATTGAAGCAAAAATATCTGTAGAAACTAAACATCCTGAAGGCTCTAGAACTCATTATTTTGCAACATTTACTGTAATCACTTCAAAAAAGAGACTAGTTTACACTGATGATGGTTGGGATATTCTCAAAATTGTTGATAATCTATGTCATAAGTTGGAAAACGAATTAACTAAACATGATGCTAATCGTCAAAAAGAAAGTATACGAAAGAGGGAATAATTGGCACTTTTTCAAAATATTCTTGTTCCATTTGATCTATCCAATCAATCCACAAGAGCATTCAAAATTGCACTTGAAATGGCTACCAAATTTAATTCAAAAATCACCCTTCTAACTTGTGTTGAAGGTGATGCTTGGCATCACAAATATTATGATTCCAGGAGCGATTCTGATCTTTTAAAAAAACAAAGTAAGGTAGCAAAAAAATATCTTGAAAAAATGGAATCTATGGCCGATAAAAAAAATATTTCAACTAAATCACAAATATTAAAATCAAAATCAGTTGTAAATGATATAATTTCTTATGCAAAATCTAGAAAATATGATTTGATCGTAATTGGTTCTCATAGTAAAACTGGTTTTGACAAATTACTTTTGGGCAGTGTTGCAAACGGTGTTTCCCAAAAATCCAAATGTCCTGTTCTTATTGTAAAGTAGAATCTGTTTTATTTCAATCTGAACTATTTGATAGTTCATTGATTATTTCTAAATGTTTTTGACAGAATTTTTTATTTTCTAATTGTGTGTATAATAGATCTTTTTGCCAGTGTGTATTGTATAATCTACAATTTTTATCCTCACAAAATTCATCACCTGTTTCTTGATACATGATTGATTGTAACAGATACCCTTCAATGATTTGTGACATTCTAGAATCATGATGTTCTAGGAACTTTCCTTTGTATTTTTCTTTAATTTCATTTGTTCTTTCTTTGGAAAAATCTGTCATTAATTCCATATAGTATTCTTTGGGTTTTGCAGGGGCTTCAACTATTCCTGATGTTGAAATTATTGTAGGATTAGAATTGATTATGGCTCTTGCATGATACCTCAAATCATTTTCATCAAATGTACATGTTAACTTGTTTGTAAAAACAATATGTAATGTATCAAGATTGTTTTCTTTGTTTGAAATTTCTTTTGAAATTATTTCTTGAATTTTAAATCCATCATACAAAAACATCTCTTCTTGTTGAGTGACATCTATGTTTTCTTTTTCAAAATCTATTTCTATTTGTGATGGATTGTGTTTTTGGAACGGTTTTTTTAAATCAAAAATTCGCGTACTGGCAATTTTCTCAAACACCTCTTCCTTTTGTGTATCGAAGATTTTTTTCCTAATTTCAACTTTGATTGGAAATGTGATTGTGAGAAATTCTTTTAATTTTTCTATTTGAATTTCAGGAACTGTTGGTTCATCATAAATGATAATTTTGTTAATTCTCAACAAGAAAATATTGCCTTTATGGCTTATCTTTCTAACTCTTTGATTTTTTCTGCTGCAATTTCTGCTGCTCTTTTGCCAGAGTATAACATTGAACCAAATGTTGGTCCCATTCTTGCTAATCCATGTGTTTCAGTAACTGACATTCCTGCAGCAATTAATCCTGGATATACTTCGCCTGTTTTGTGAACAACATGCTCTTCTCCATCATTTACATGCATTGGCTCCATTCCTTTCCATTTTGCCAATCCTCTATCTACTAGTCTCTTTACTCCAACTGAATCATGACCTGATGCGTCAATGAGCACTTTACATTCAAAGGCTACTGGATCAACACATGTGATGTTACGTGGAAGTGCAGATACTGGCATCCAATTAACTACGATTCCTGTTACTCTACCATTTTTCAAAACTAAATCATCAAATTTTGTTAATTGTAAAAATTTCACTCCTGCATCACATGCCCCTGCAATTAATTTTGATACTGCATGTGGTCCTGGTGTTAAGTATAATCCTTCTTGGACTTTTTTATACGGAACCCCTAATTCATCCCATATTTTTTGTGCAGGTTCTCTTACTGTAACAGGATTCATCATGTATCCTCCTAACCAATAACCTCCACCAAGGTAGTTGTTTTGTTCAATAACTAGAACTTTGTAACCCAAGTTTGAAAGCTCTCTACTTGCAGTTAGTCCTGCAGGTCCTGCTCCGATAATTATGACATCTGATTCTGCTCTGTCAATTAAGACATCATGAAACTCATTTGCAATTGCACGTGTAATTTCTACTTCACGTACGTCTGTGAATATTTTAGATGATTGCTCTGCAACTGTTGCTTCTTGCATGTTGTCATCCAATTCTTTGAATAATTAATACTTTCGTACAATTTTAAAAATTAGCTACTACTAATTTTGTTAATTTAAAAAAATACTTGATTAAAAAATAGGAAAAAAATGTACTTTACTGAAAGTTTTTCTCATGAATTTCCCTAATCTCAAAAATTTATATCTCAATAAAATGAATTTTCTTTGTATTGACAGTACCTAATCTTAAACAGACTGCAAAGCCTGTAAAACCTAAAACTAATTGGTCCAGGATGGATGAGGCAGACAACTTTGCAAAAACCGTAAAACTATTTCGTCAAGGTAAATATGATGAGGACAGTTTTAGACGATTCCGACTTCAACATGGTGCATATGGTACTAGAATGACTAGCGATTATGCTATGGTTCGAATTAAACTTCCTGCAGGTGAAATTTATCCACATCAATTTGAAAAAATATCTCAATTAAGCGAGCAATATTCCATTGGTAATGCTCATTTTACAACTAGAGAAAGTATCCAATTACATTGGGTGATACTAGAGGATGTTTCAGAAATCCTTCGCAGTCTTGCTGAAGTTGGAATGACTTCTAGGGAGGCTTGTGGTAATACTGTTCGAAATGTTATGTGTAGTCCATTGGCAGGTGTATGTCCTGATGAGGCATTTGACTCTACTCCATATGCACTTGCTACTGCAAAATTCTTTTTGAGAAACCCTATGACTCAAGCATTACCTAGAAAATTCAAATTTACTTTTACTTGTTGTGAAAAACATGGCATGGCAAGAATAGTTGATGTCGGTTTAATTCCTCAAACAAGGGAAATAGATGGCGAAACTCAAAGAGGATTCAAGATTTTTCTTGGCGGCGGATTGGGAAACAAGTCTTTTGTTGGACATCAATTAGAAGAGTTCACTCCAGAAGATGATTTACTTTATACCTCAATGGCTGTAATTAGATTATTTGATAGACTAGGTGATAGAACTAATCTTGCAAGAAACAGATTACGTTATCTTGTAAATGAAATGGGTTGGGAAAAATTCCAAAACTTGGTGTTAAAAGAAAGAGCTGTTGTTAGAGCAACTCAATCAGTAATCACACGTCTTAAAGTTGATACAATCCCAAATGAAGTTAGACAACCTATTAGAATATCTGATGAGAGTGGAGAATCTACTCCTGATGGATATGCACGATGGCTTAAAACAAATACTGTAAAACAAAAACAATCTAGTTACCATTCAGTGTTTATAACACTTGAAGCTGGAGATATTACTTCTAATCAACTAACTGCAATTGCAGATATTATCCAAGACTTTTCTGCTGAAGGTAAAGCAAGAACTGGCTTTAATCAAAATGTTGCATTAAGATTTGTTCATGAAGATGATTTAGTCAAAATTTATTCTAGACTCTTACGTGTGGGATTAGCAAAATCAGGTGCATTAACCATGACTGCTCCTATTGGTTGTTCAGGAACCACTTCTTGTAATTTAGCGCTAACTAACTCTCACAGACTTGCAAAAGAGATTCAAAGAAAATTCTTAGACTTGAAACTTGATGAAGATGGTGATTTGAGTGGTTCATCGATTAAGATTAGTGGATGTCCTAATGCTTGTGGACAGCACAGTATTGCAACTATAGGATTTTTTGGTGGAGGTGCACGTGTTGGAAAAGATATGTATCCAAATTATCAAATGTCATTGGGTGGACGTTCTGATGGTAGTGCGATGCTTGGAGAAATCTGTCTTAGAGTTCCTGCAAAAAGAGTGATACCTGTAATTTTAAAAATAATTGAACTATTCAAAGAACATAAAAAATCTGATGACACTTTACAATCTTGGATTCACCGAGTTGTAAATGGAAATGAGGATTCGCAAATAAAATCCCTTAATGATATTAAAAAAGTCTTAGAACCATTGACTATTCCTCCTACAAAAGAAGATGATCCTGACTTTTATCTTGATTATGGCAGTGACACTAGTTATCACACAAAAACTGGAAAAGGTGAATGTGCTGCTTGAGTGGTACTGTTAAAATCACAACTGATGTAGATTCTTTACGTTCAGAAATTAGAGACAAAAGTGTTAGAGTGATTGATGTTAGACGTGAAGCAGATTACAAACAAGATCATATTACTTCTGCAGTTAATTTACCATTAGCTACTCTTTTGTCTGATGATAGTCCTGAAAGAGTTCTAAAACTTGTAAACTCTATGGGAATTGATGATGAAACACGTGTTGTTGTTTATGATGATACTTTTGGAGCATTAGCTTCACGTGTTGCTTGGACATTGGAGTACCTTGGACATTCTGATGTATCTTTACTTGAGACAACTTATGGGAATTGGAAATCACTTGGATTAGAAAATGATTCACAAATCCCTAATTTTCAAAGTAAAGAACATTCAATGAAATTACAATCTAATATTTTAGCAACTTCTGATTATTTGGAATCTGCAAAAACTCGTGATGATGTCATTTTAATTGATAATCGAGAACGATTAAATTTCTTAGAACAACATATTCCTGGTGCAATTAGTCTGCCTTACAGAACACTTGCATCTGATGGTAAAATTCTTCGTCCAAAAGAAGACATGAAAAGACTCTTAGAGAATCGTGGTGTAACTGAAAATTCTGAAATTATTACTTATTGTGGTAGTGTGGGTACTCTTTCTGGATTGGCATATTATGCTCTAAAATCTGCAGGACTATCTAATGCAAAATTGTATGTTCGTTCTTTTAAAGAATGGAAAAATCTACAAAAACCTACTGAAAAACAAGAAGATGCAAGTTACTGGGACTTGTCTGCTGAATAATTAAGAAATTTCGTTTCTAAGTTTTTTAGTAATTGTTACTTCTATGTTATCAAATAACAATAACATCTTTTCTTTGTTCTCAACAATGTAATCATCACCTCTATCTTTTAATCTAATTTTCCATAATCTTATCTCTCTGTGTTGTTCAAAGAAATTCTCAATCATTTCTTCTCCTGATTTTGCAGTATCGATAAAATCTTCAAAAATCTCCATTGTTTTTTCAGCATTTTCTTCTTCTATAGCTTCTTTTACTGATTGTATTGATTGACTTAATTCTTTCAAATTTTTAATTGGTCTTGGTAAAGTTTTCTTTGTAATTCCAAACAATCCTTTCTTTTGCTTTCCTATTTTTTCTTCAATGTTTGGTGCTAAATCATATATTGGAATTTTACTTAGACCATCACGTTTTTCATTTTGTATCAATAATCCTTTTTCTAATAATTTTCTTAATGCCGTTTCTGCATCTACTTTGTCCAAAAATGTTGTCCACACAATTGCTCCTAGTGTGTGATAACCTTGTCTGACTGATTCTAAAACAACTAACTCTTCAATTCTTTTGAATCCTTCTTCAATTCTAACATTGACAAAATCTTTATCTCTAATTGACTTTCTTGCATTTTTAACATCAATTTCAATTGAACGTTTTAATGATTCAAGAGCTTCTGGTACTTGGTTTAACAATGATAAGAAACATGCTTTGTTGTACCATGCCATCCCATAAGTTGGGTCAGACTCTATTGCTTTATCTACTGAGTCAAGTGCTTTTGCAAAATTCTTTTGTTCATAATGTACTAGTCCTTTTAGGTTCCAAACTTCGGGATTTGTAATATCAATTTCTAAAACTTTATCGTATACCTTTAATGCTTCACCATGATCATCTAGATGAAATCTTGCATAACCTAATTTCAATAATGTTTCAACGTT
>CALBNQ010000210.1 GCA_937896495.1 uncultured archaeon
GAATTTTAAGAGACAATTTTGTAATTGACGCTTTATTCCATAAAATCAATTAATGAAAAATAGGGTTAGTATATTTAAAAAAATTGTAAAATAAGGGAAGCCAGGATTATCTATCTTTTGGAGCAGGTGTTAAATAATCCAATGAATTCTATCGAATTTTAATGGCAAATCAAGCTTCCATCATAATAATAAATTAATTATTTTATAAAAAGCACCGTACATTATCAAAGATGAAAGTTTGACTAGTCAGATGAATTAGTTATCCATCCAAATTTAGAAAAAGAATAGAATCGTTGGCGGTTTTTAGGAATAAATTCCTTTGATAATTTCTCAAGCATTGGATTCCACGCCACAATGAATACATCGTGTACTAGAGAGAATTTCAAACCATGCAAAATTATGAACATATCCGTCTTTACAACTCATAATACAAAACATCAAGATATTCCATTCAAAGTAGAATAGTCAACATTTGTATCGATCAAAGTAACTGAAATTTATTCAGTATCTATTTTTTAGATCATAAAGTAGATTCATCATGAAGTCAATTAATGAAAAAATGAATTATTGGCTTTCAAAAATTGACGATCATGTAGAATCATCAAAAAAAATAAAATCTAAACATATTGCACTATATTTTGATGATAATATTTTAAACTAAAATCATTTTACATCTATACCATTCCAAAATGCCACCATTCCTTTAATTTTGGATGCAGCATCATTTGGGGTTTCATAGTACCATGCACAATCTTTGTTTGTCTTATCATTTACCGTAACTGAATAGTAATTTGCCATTCCCTTCCAACCACAAAAAGTTGTTAATTCAGTTTTGGAAAAAAATTCTTCATTAATTGAGTCAAAGGGAAAGTAATGATTTCCTTCAACTACTATGGTATTTTCACTTTCTGCAATTACTACACCATTCCATATTGCTTGCATGCATATCAGCAAAATTTTTGTTATTTAAAATAATTCCCAAATATAGGATAATAGAAAATTTTCCAGGATGTGATTATTTATCTGCAAAAGGAGTAATTTGAGCCTAGAATTACAACAAATGTGAATAAAAGATTCAGCGATCTAATATAGTAGTAGATCTAAGAAATACCATGTCTTGAGAGATAAAGAACGTAGATACGTCATATCTTTTAGGGCATCGATTTTGAATTATACTATTTTGCTTTGATTTGTTCAGTCTTGCTAAAATCAGGATTTATTCCCAATGAATCATAATTTCCAGAAGAGCATGTAAAACACATTGAATCCTTTGGAATTCCAACTGCATCAGCCAAATTTTCAGCATCGTTATATCCCAAAAAGTCTACACCAATACTTTGTCGAACCATCTCAGTAATTTCATCACTAGACATTTCTTTTCCATTGGTAAATGTTGCAAGTTCTTCTTGAGACGGGAAATCAATTCCAGCATAACAAGGATAATTGATTTGGGGATATGTGATAAGCATACTAATTTTTTTAGCACCAGATTTTCGAAGTGCCTTAATTATTGCCTTAGAACTAGTTCCTCTAACTAAACTATCATCAATAACTACAACATGTCTGTCTCTGATAATTTCACTAATGGGAATTATCCATCTATTAATTTCAACTCTGTCACTTTGATGTGGTTCAATGAAACTACGTAGTGGACCTTTCTTGCTGTAACGATCTTTTAGTAAACCTTCATCAAAAGATACTCCAAGTGCTTGTGCATATCCTAATGCTGCAGGTCTTGCAGAATCAGGTACAGGTATTACCAAATCTGCATCATGTAGTGGGAATTTTTTTGCCATAAATTCTCCAATTCTTTTTCTTGAAACGTAGATGTTACGTCCCTCCATGTTACTTGAAGGATGTGCAAAATATGTGAATTCAAATGAACAATGTGCACGAGATGTGTCATCAGAGAACTTTTCAGTTTCTATTCCATTTTTACTTAATTTGATTAATTCTCCTGGAACTACATCTCTTTGTAAAGTTGCACCAACTGCAGTGACTGCAGCGGATTCAGAAGTGACAATGTATGTGTCATCAGATTTTTTATGACCCAAAACCATAGGACGAAATCCTTTAGGATCACGTGCAGCATAAACAGAGTTATCATCAGAAATAAAAGTAAAACAGTACGAGCCTACCATCTCATTTTTCAAAATTGAGAGTGCTTTTCCCATTTCCCCGTTTTCAGAAATTAGTGAAACAAGTCTTTCAGCAGCTACCAAAGTATCACTTGCATTTTGTGGAGTAAATGAGCAACCTCCAACTAGATTAGATAATTCCTGAGCATTTGCAATTGTTCCATTATGGGCAACACACAAGTCTTTTACTTTGAGTGGTTGTGCATTATCCAAAGTACTAGTACCCATTGTAGAGTATCTAACATGTCCAATGACACATGAAGAGGAATACTCTTGTGCGATTTTCTTAAACTCAGATGAAGAGTGAGATACAAGTCCTACTCGTTTGAACGGAGTTTTGTTTGGTACTGCAAAACCCCAAGCTTCTTGTCCCCTATGTTGTAAAGCACGTAATGCATCAAATACCATTGGAACCACATTTTTTCCAGAAAGACTGTAAATTCCAACTACACCACAATTTTCTTTAACTTTAGGCATGCATTACCAACTCCTCTAACGAACTTAACCAAGTTTTTTGTGTTTTATCAACTAATAGATCAATGACAGGTTTTGAATCATTTGAAAATGAAATGGAATTACCACCAAAATTACCAATTATTTCAAATGAGACATTATTTTTTTCAAGAGTGGTAGTTACATTATCGAGTTTGTTTTTATCAATTGTTAAAAGATAACGAGAATGACTTTCAGAAAATAATATTTTATCAATAGATAATGATTCTCCAGGAACTTTATCTAAAGATACAGAACAACCAACATTATTTGTCATACAAAGTTCAGAAACAGCTACTGCTAAACCTCCTTTAGAACAATCATGTACAGATTTTGCTAGTTTATTTTGTATAATTTCAAGAACAGATGTCATATTTTTCTTAGAATCTACAAAATTTACAACTGGACATTTTCCACCAATGAATTTGTGAATGTATTCAAAGTATTCAGAGCCACCCAACTCATTTTTTGTATCACCTAAAATAACAAGACAGTCATTTTCTGAAATTTTTTGAGAAATCATAGGAGTGTCATCAATTAGCCCCAACACACCAATTACTGGAGTAGGTTTAATCGAACCTAAGGGAGTTTCATTATACAGACTTACTTTTCCTCCAATACATGGAATCTCAAAGTCTTTTGCAAAATCAGTTAGGCCCTTTAGAGATTCTAAGAATGTCCAAAATATTTCAGTGTCTTTTGGATTTCCAAATTGAAGATGGTCAAGCATTCCAATGGGTTTTGCTCCAGTACATACAACATTTCTACAGGCTTCCTCAAAACATCCAATTGCACCTTCCCGTGGATTAATGTAGCAGTGTTTTGGATTTCCATCAATCTTTACAGATAGGAATTTTCCATTATCCAAACGTAAAACTGATGCATCAACACCAGGTTTTACAACGGTTCTAATTCCAACTTCATGATCATATTGACCATAAACCCAAATCTTACTTGCAATGTTTGGAGAAGAAAGTAGTTTTGATAGAGTTTCTGAATAATTATCAAGTAATGGAAATTCTTTTTCATTTTCAATTGTTTCAAGATATGCAGGTTTTTTTGAAGGTAAATCCAGCAAAGTTGCATTAGTTACAATATCTGTAGAAATTTTTGCAATAGTGTTTTCTCCATTTTTGACATGCATCAAACTATCAAAAGTGACATGTCCAATTACAGAGCATTGTATGTTGAATTTTTCACAAATAATTTTTAATTTTTCTAATTTCTCCAAATTTGTCACAATCAACATTCTTTCCTGAGATTCAGAAATCATAATTTCATCAGGATGCATATCAGATTCTCTAGTGTGTACTTTGGTTACATCCATTTCAATTCCAATTCCCAAAGAATCAGCAGTTTCAGATACTGCACAAGACAATCCACCGCCACCAAGATCTTTCATGGCATGGATTAGTTTTTGATTTCTTGCTTCAAGAATTGCTTCAATAATTAATTTTTCAATAAAAGGATCTGGAATTTGAATTGCTGAACGATCTTCAGATTCCAAAGAGTCTGATGCAAATTGAGAGCCACCAATTCCGTCTCGTCCAGTTGCACCACCTAACAATACTACAACATCACCCTTTTGGGCATGATTTTTAATCAAATTTTCTTTTTTACCAAAACCAACTGCTGCAACATCAACTAGTGCATAATTTTTGTAACACTCATCAAACTCAACTTCACCACCAATAGTTGGAATTCCCAAACAATTTCCATAAGCAGAAATGCCCCTAACTGCATTTTTAAAAAGCCATTTTGCTTGTTTGTCTTTTTCAATATCTCCAAAACGTAATCCATCAAAAAGTGCAATGGGTCTTGTTCCAGTAGACAAGATATCACGAATTACTCCGCCAACTCCAGTTGCAGCTCCACCATAAGGCTCTACTGCAGACGGATGGTTATGACTTTCAATGTGTGCAGTAACAACATACCCATCACCAACATCCAAAACTCCAGAATCATAACCTTTCTCAGTAATCACCAATGGACCAGTCATAGGTAACATTTTGAGATGTCTCTTTGATGATTTGTAAGAACAATGCTCAGACCATTCAGCAGCTACAATTTGTAATTCTGTAGAAGTAGGATCTCGTCCAATTTTAGATTTTAGTTCATCTAATTCTTGAGATTCTAAACTCAATTTTTAACACCCATTTTTTCTAACAGTGATTCAAAGATTAGTGATGATGGTTTATTATCAACAGGATTAATTTCGGATTCAACTGCACGTTCTGGATGAGGCATCATTCCAACTACATTTCCATCTTCATTGCATACACCTGCAATTCTATTTGAAGAGCCATTAACAACATCACTATAACGAAATACGATTTGGTTATTTTTTTGTAAACTTTTCAAAGTTTCATCATCTGCAAAATATTTTCCTTCACCATTTGCAATAGGTATGGGAATTTTTTGATTTAATTCAAATTGATTTGTAAATGGTGTTTTGTTATTTTCAACTACCAAATCAGTCCATTCACACATAAAATTTAGAGAATCGTTTTTGAGTAAAACTCCAGGTAAAAGTCCAGATTCTACAAGAATTTGAAATCCGTTACACACTCCAAGAATTGGAATACCTTTCTCAGACATTTTTTGAACATCTTTAATCACAGGACTATGTGCGGCAATTACACCTGCTCGAAGTCTATCACCATATGAAAATCCACCAGGCAAAATTACTGCATCAATATTTTCAGGTAATCCTTTGTCATGCCAATAGTATTGAGCATCTAAATGAAAAACATCAGTAAGAACATGAAACATATCACGATCGCAATTGCTACCTGGAAAAACTACAACCCCAACTTTCACAATTGGTTTTAAATTCAGAGATATTTAATTGGACTTGAGATAAAAATAATTTTCAATATTAAGAAATAGATCGCTTAGGCATCAAATACATCAATTGAAACTTTACTGACTAGAGGATTGTAAATTCTCACATCATCACAAATTTCTTGGACCTTTAATTGTGCAGATTCTTTACTGTTTTCTTTAATTGTAAATCGAAGCATTTTAGCAGATTTTATTTTTGAAACTGATTCATATTTTCCTCTAAGAACCAAATCATTTAGAATAGTTTCACCTTCAGGATCACTGATTCCAGGTTTGTTTTCAATTGTTACTTGTACGTTAAAAGTTGCCATGAATGATTTCAAAAGTAAAATGTAGTTAATCTATCTTCCGAAATATTTTGTGATTTCAACCATGGATTAAACGAGTGAAAAAAGTAATGATATAATCAAACCATAATTCTATTTGAGATAGTGAAGAGTTTTCAGGTGTAATTTTAAAAGACTTTGCAATGTCCAAAGTTTGTGTTTTATCAAATTTATCAGCATCATTAATTGTAGCAACAATCCAAATATCATCATCAAAAATGATCCATGTCAAAGTATCAATTATGTGAAATGTTCCTTTTGTTGAATCTGAAAATCGAGGATCAGTAGATTCCACATCCCAATTGTATTTTTGAATAGATGTAACTGCTCTAAATCCATCAATTTCCCAAACTATGGTATCTTGAAATTCCAGATGTGTACATTGTCCAAAATCCTTTTCAAATATTGAATTTTGACAATAGTAACTGATATGATCTTTTAGAAACCACTTTAATTCAATATCACTTAAATTTGGATCAACATAATCTTGCCATAATCCAATCCACATTCCATTTCTTCCAGTTTTATCAGAATCAATCATTACCCCATCATCAATTACAGATTTGGAAAAAGTGATATTCCAATTTGACGGATATTCAATGGAAAAAGGAAACTCTTTTTCAGAATTAATGAAAACCTCACCAAAAACATCAGTGTTTAATCCTACCACTGCAACAAAAACTAGAAAAAATAGTATGATTTTCACAAAAAAAATCATTCATGATTTATGATAAATGTGATCATTACTCAAAATTTCATAGATATTGGAATTTATAATAGAATGATTCACCATATTGTGTATGGCAAGAATGCGTTATTGGAAATTAACATCAGATGAAATGAGTAATTTAGCCTACGATGAGAGTAAATTACTAAACTGGGAGATAAAGTGTATTAGAGAACCAGAAGATGAAGCTCATTTCATTGGCGTATTCATGTATAGAAATGGAACAGCATATGACTATGAATCAGTAAAGGGGATTTGTTATTTTTACAACAATATTGACAGAGAAGAACTTCCTAAAATCACTAGTTTTCTTCAAAGTAAATACGAAGGAAAACAACTAGAAAAAGGTGAAAGAATACTACTCAAAGATTCAAAGGAAATCTATTCCAACAAAGACATTGGAGATTTGGCAAAAGAGATGGAGTCCAAATTTAATACTAAAGCTGTAATATCTTTAGAATTTGATGGAATTTCTCCTGAAGCACTCAAAGAAGCAGGAATGCCTGAAGCAAAATTATTGCCAATTCCTACTAAATAGATGATGCCAGGGCAAGATTAGATAAGACATGTTTTTCAAGGATTTTTGTATTATTTTCAATGTAGAAATTTTTTTAAAATCATATTTGAAATGATTCAAAAAATGAAACAACAGTAAAAACAACTTTTTCAAAGGCATGTACGATAAAATGTCCTTGATATTTTTCATCATGTAATTCGTGAGAATGTGAATCCATTAGTGTAAATGATGCATGAGGATGAGCATCTGCATTTAACGGCACACCCAAAACAAACAACAAAGTTGCTAAAAGTCCTATAAAGAAAACAGTTCTCATATTGGAATTATTTTTTATCGTTATTTTAATTTTGATTAAGGGGGTTTTGTTGATAATTTTAAATAAAAAATTAGATGCCAAATATTGGCATCATAATTTGATCAAAGACTACTTGATTGATTCGCTCAACTAACATCATGATTACTTTCATTTGTTCTGAAATGATGGTGTCTTTTCCTTCAATTTGTTTTTCTAGGAATTCGATTCTGTCTTCAAGGACTACCATCTGTTTACTATGTTGAGAATGTAATTCGTCTCTGTATTCATGACGTTCATCTCTGTCATCATCATGACGTTCATCGTGATCTTCTCGTTGTTCATGACTATTGTTTCTGTCATCATTTCTCTCTTCATAGTATTCATCACGTTCATCATCGTTTTCATCACGAATACTTTCTCTCTCATCATGACGTTCATCTCTATCATCATCATAGTCATCATCATATCTCTCATTGACATCATCTTCATCTGCAAATGCAGGAATTGAAATTGTTCCCATGACTAAGAGTAGCATGACTGCAAAAAGCTGTTTGTTCATATTGATACTAGTCAAAAATCCCTTTTAACAAACGCGTATCATTACTACTATTGAAAATCTTAATTTCATTTAGTTTAGGGATACTAAAATTTTGCAATTCCAATTTCATGGGTTTACTTTTAAAAACAAATAATCTGTTCAAATCAAAAGATGTGGATTTTTCCAATTTTCTGACAAAGTAATGAGTGTCACATATCTAAAAAAATCTAAAATTTCAAGTATAACATAGATATAGCTTTAATCATAATGAGATCAAATGTCAGAGTTAGACGGCATCGCCAAACATTTTGAAGATCTAAGAAAAAGATTGTTAAGAATTGTACTAGTTTTAGGAATTATTACAGTATTCATTTTAACATTTCATTTTGAACCAATTCAAGTTAGTGGAATCACGTTATACTATCCAACTCCTGAACCACTAAACAATATCGCAGCACAAGTAACACATCACATGAAAATGAACCTAGTTCCAGAAAATGTTCAATTAATTCAAACAGCCCCTGGACAAGCGTTCTTTGCACAAGTGTACATTGCAGCATTGGTTGGAGTAGTAATGGGAATGCCAATAATCATTAAAGAGTTAGTTGGATTTATCAAGCCTGCATTAAAAGAAAATGAAATTAATGTTAGTAGAAGTATTTCGCTTCCGGCATTAGGATTATTTATTGCAGGTTGTGTGTTTTCATATAATTTTGTAATTCCATATATTTTGGAATTTTTATACAGGTATGGGGAATCAGCAGGACTAGTTACATTTCTTAACATTATGGATTTTGTAACTTTTATCTTACAATTTCTATTAGCATTTGGATTTTCATTTCAGTTACCACTTGTAATGTACGCAATTTCAGCATCAGGTGCAGTTGATGCAGATTTTTGGAGAAAAAATATCAGATATGCAATTGTAGCAATTGTGATATTTGGTGCAGTGATCACTCCTGATGGTAGCGGGGTTACAATGTGGTTTATTGCAATTCCAATGATGGCACTATACGTTACAGGCTTGGTATTCATTGAGCGTAATGAACGAAAGAAATTGAACATTTAAATCTAAAATCCAACACTGAAAATGCATAATGTTTGAAACAATTACTAACTTTATTCCTCAAGGTGGGGAGATAGTAATTATTGTAATAGTTATCGGAGTATTGATTTTTGGTGCCAAAAAGATTCCAGAACTTGCAAAAACTTTTGGTAAAGCCAAAGGAGAATTTGAGAAAGGAAAAATTGAAGGAGATAAAGAACTCAAAGAATTCAAAGGTGAAATAGGCAGTAAGGACAAAGAGACAAAATCAGACTGATTTTTCGGCAGTTTTTATAAAATTATCTAAAATTATTTCATAATCTTCTTCAAATCTATTTTGATTAAACAAGCCAGAGAGTTTCATTTTTCCTTTCAATTTTAAATCAACATCAACTAAAATTTTAGTTCCTTCAGAATGTTCCAAGAATTGTTGATGAATATGACTGCCCTTTGCATCACCTCCAATGATAAAAAATTCATGAATTGAGGGTTCATGAATAACGTGTTTTGCCATGATAACTAATTCAGTACTCCCCAACATCAAATGTTCTTCAACTACAGATGTATCTCCTCTCATAGAGCGAACCCTTACAGATGGGAAATGTTGTGGAAACAATTTTTGATAATTTTCAAAATTTGAAAATACATCAAAAACAATATTTCTTTTTGCATGCACTATTTTATCAAGGGTGAACTTTGGCAAATTAATTCAAAGTGCCCCATCTAGGGGACAAGTTATGATTAATATCAAATTGATCCAAACATTTTCCAACTCCGTGATTCACAATATCTTCAATGGTTTTAGGTTTGGTATAAAATTCAGTTACAGGAGGTAAAATAATAATTCCAAGTCTGGATAATTTTAACATGTTTTCCAAATGGATTGCAGAAAGAGGAGTTTCCCTTACCATCAAAATCAATTTTCTAGATTCTTTGATGGTTACTCCTGCAGCTCGTGCAACCAAAGTGTCATCATAACCATTTGCAATAGCAGATAGAGTTTTCATGCTACAGGGCGCAACAATCATCCCATCAATTCTATGAGTTCCACTAGATACACTTGATGCCATATTTTTTTCATCTGAAATACTAGTTGCAAGCGATTTGACATAATCCAAAGTGGATTCAGTTTCCAATGAGATACATTTTGCACCCCACTCTGAAATTATCAGATGAGTTTCAATGTTTAGTTTTTTTAATTCTTCGAGTAGTCTAATCCCATAAATTGCACCAGTACTGCCAGTAATTCCAATTATTAGTTTCAACAAAAAGTGTAGAAATCAGAGTATTTTATGTGTTAGAGGAAATTGTGAATTTTATTAAAAATTATGCTCATCATTATTTTCTTGTGTGTCCAACTCTTTTTGGATTTTTCTTCTCTTATACCATAATGAAACTCCACCAGCACACATTGCAGTTAATAAAATGACACCCATTAGTTGAAGTTCAAAAGAATACAACATACAAAAACATCACACACAGTGAAGAAATATCTTATGATAAGTAGCGATCCAAAAAAGGGAAAATTAGCTATATTAGATCCTAATTTCTAGGCATAATGTGATTAAGAGTTCTGAGATTAAAAAAATCGTCAATGGTTATTCTGATGTAAAAATTGGAGTGCTAGGCAGTCACTCAGCACTTGAAATTATGGATGGTGCAAAAGATGAAGATTTTCAAACAAGAGTATTTTGTCAAAAGGGAAGAGAGGGACCATATCAGAGATTCAATAGAATTGCAGATGAAATTACAGTACTAGACCAATTTAAAGAAATGGCATCAGCCAAAATTCAAAAAGAATTAAGAGATTCAAATACAATTATCGTTCCACACAGATCACTTACAGTATATCTAGGATACAAAACAATTGAGAATTCTTTCAAAGTACCAATTTTTGGAAATAGAAAATTATTCCAAGCAGAAGAGCGAACAG
>CALBNQ010000211.1 GCA_937896495.1 uncultured archaeon
AGATTTGCCATGTTGTTGCGAAAATATTCTCTATATAAAAATCCACAGGTAGAAGTATTTTCATTAATTTTTTTATCCGTATGACTCAAATTTGATTCCAAAACTTCCATCAGATTTTTTTTCATGTTCTGTAACAAATCCTCTTGGTGCAGTTGAATCAATAACTCCATCAATTGTACCCTGATACCCACAAATATAGATAATTGAATTTTCTGGTGTAATTTCTTCACCTACCATTTCATCAATTGGTGATAATCCTGTTTTCTTGTCTGCTTTGAAAAATGATTCTACTCTACCAACGTGACCATTCCATGATCTATTGAAGAATTCTTTTGGTCTACTAATTGCAGCTCTGTATCTGAAATTCCATTGATCCCTTCCTCTTTTTTCACTTTCTAATTCAAAATCAGTTAACAATCTTTTGTAACTTAATTCATCAACATAACTTGCACCATGTAATACAATTACTTCTCTTTTATCATTTGTATCATGGAAATGTTTTGCAAATGCAATAAATGGTGCTAACCCAGTTCCTCCCCCAACACAGATAACTCGTCTATTGTCCTTTTCACCATTATGTAATGTGTCACTAATTTGTAATGCAGTTCCACTAGGATCACCTAGATACACTTCATCACCTACACTTGAATAGAATAATTCAGTTGTCACACGACCTGGAAGTGGTTTTCTAACCCATCTTATTACAAATTCAAAATAATCTCTATTTTCTGCATGAGATGCAATAGAGTATGCACGTCTAACGATTTTTTTTTCTGCAGGAATTGGAAGACCGATTGTTAAAAATTGACCTGTTTTATATTCTGGCATTCCTGTTTCTGGAACTAATCTAATTACTACAAGATCCTCTTTCAATAATTCTCTGTAAATTACTTTAGCTTTAGTTTCAGTTACCATACAAGAAGATTTTTCTTGACTTTGGTTAAATATATTTCTCTTAGAAATAATCTATTCTTCCATCTGCGATATTACTTCATCAAATATTTTTTGATTTGCAGCTATAATGAAAGACACTCTTGTAGAATAACTAAGATCAGCATCTAATGGATTAAGATCTTCATCTACTATAATTCCTCCTGCTTCTTTTACAATAAGATACCCTGCTGCTATATCTTGAATTCTAATTTTGTTTCGTAAATCAATAAAAATATCCATCAAACCTTTGGCGAATAATGCCATTTCTAAGGCATTAGCTCCAAAATGTCTTGTATGTTCATAATTTCTTGAAATTGGTTCTAACTTCTTTAACAAATTTGATGATGCTCCTGATGTATTGATTCCTATAATTTTATAGATTGGTTCTTTGTCATGAACTCTAATTTTTTCTTCATTGAAAAATGAACCTTTATTTTTTGATGCCCAATACATTTCACCGTTTGAAAGATTTGTAATTACTCCATCTGTAATTGAACTAAGATTGTTTTTTGTTGCAAATGCTAATGAGCTACAAAAAAATGGAATTCCACGAACTGCATTTGCAGATCCATCTATTGCATCCATTATTATGAATCCTTTTGGTTCTTTTGATAATTCTACTCTACCACATTCTTCACCTAAAACAACACATTCAAAATTTATTTCTTTAAGATAATCTAATACTGTTTTCTCTGCAATAATGTCTATATTTCTAGAAATATCTCCACCTGCTCCTACTCCAAAATCTCCTGCAGCGTTATCTGTTCCCGCAATATCTTTCACATTGTTAAAAATTCGGGTTGACGCTTCTTTAAGAACTTCAATTACCTCCATACTATTTTTTACTTTCTTTGTAATTTAAGTGAAAATTTTTTGAAAGCATAAATAACAATGAACAAGATCATGCTTGTGAGTGGAAAAGATCAATCTGTTGTAAGTAAAGAAGCTTTAATGAGTACAAAACCTGGAAAACAAATTATCAAACAGGGACTGTTTAAATCAAAAGGTTACAAATTATTTAAAAAATACAAGGAAGAAACAGAAAATGAATTTCCAAATTTTACTGACCGATTTGTTCAAGGTCTTTTAAATGAGATAAAATCTGATACAAATCCTAATGCAACTCAACAAGCATTTGGAAATGAGGTAGGCTCTACCGAAATAATTCTAAATGCTTCTGAGATTGAACCAATAAAATCAAAATTAGAAAGTCCTGATGTTTTAAAAGATAGAGTTCTTAGAATCCTAAATTCTAATTTTGTTAAAATGACTTTTCCTGTTTTTAATGGATTATTTGATGCTGCTGCTGAATATACAGGAAGAAATGATC
>CALBNQ010000212.1 GCA_937896495.1 uncultured archaeon
TGATATTTCTGTTCCATCCTGGATTAAAAATAATGCAGGTTGGTGGGCAGAAGATACAATAGATGATGAAACTTTTGTTCGCGGAATTGAATTTTTGGTAAAAAATCAAGTTATCACAACGTCTCCAACTACTCAAGGTTCCGGAACAGGTTCAGATGAAATCCCATCCTGGATTAAAAATAATGCAGGTTGGTGGGCAGAAGATACAATAGATGATGAAACTTTTGTTCGCGGAATTGAATTTTTGATCAAAGAAGGAATACTTTTGGTAAATTAATTGAAACTAAAACAATTACCGCCAAAATCTAAATAAATTTTTGAATAATCTTATTATACAAATTTCAATGATTAAACATGACTAATGTTTCCATTACGTGATGAAAATCCTCATCCACCTGGGTTTAAACCAAAAGTAACAATTGCATTAATAATTGTAAATGCAGTTGTATTTCTAATACAAGCAGTATACACAGGACAAATTCTTGATTTTACAAACTCAAATGCATTTACAATGTTTTACAATTGGGGTGCTGTTCCAAATTGTATAACTGGAGCTACTGGTTCTCTAATTGATTTTGGTGCAGGAGCAGTACGACTTGATTGTCCATCAGTACCATACGTATCTTTACTAAGTTCCATTTTCATGCATGGAGGATTACTTCATTTTGCAGGTAACATGTGGTTTTTGTGGATTTTTGGTGATAACATTGAACAAAAGTTTGGTAAACTAAAGTTTCTAGGAATCTACTTAATTTGGGGAATTCTTGCAGGATTACTTCACATTTATGGTGATACATCTAGTGTAATTCCTGCAGTTGGAGCATCAGGTGCAATTTCTGGAGTTTTGGGTGCATATTTGGTAATTTTTCCAAGAGCCAGAATTCAGACCTTTATGATGTTGGGATTCTTTTGGAGAATGATGCATATTCAGGCACGTTGGTTTTTACCATTTTGGCTTGTATTTCAAAATCTACTACCATTGTTTACCAGTGGATTTGGAGTAGCTGGTGGTGGAGTTGCATATTTGGCACACATTGGTGGATTTGCAGTTGGTTTGGCAACTGGATATTTGTACAAAAAAACACACAGTTCTGATTTCACATATGGTACAAGGTATGGGTATAGATCAGATTACAGATAATTACATCCAAAACAATTCTTGAAAGAATAAATTCTTGATTCTACTTGAAATTTTTATGCCTTTGATCACAGTATCAATGTATCCTGGACGTACACAGGAACAAAAAGATGAATATGCAAAAGCAATTACAAAGTCAGCAGTAGAGATTCTAAAAACAAAAGAGAATCATGTAATTGTTGTTTTTGAAGACAATCCTAAAGAAAACTGGTTTCTAGCTGGAAACCAACTTTAATTATTTTTAAAAAAAATACTGGAAATATTCCTGTCCAGTACAGGTATGACATACACACTTCCTATGGTCGGTTAATAATATTGGAACAAATTTGTATAATAATAAAATGGTACATTTAGCTATTGTACCAATGCTTTATCCTTTTATTCCCATATGATTATCTCATTTCATGAAAGTTGCAGTAATTCAATTCAAAGCATCAACTAGTAAGGAAAATAATTTACAAAAAATTATTTCATACATTTCAAAAGCTGCTTCAAATCATGCAACCTTTTGCGCATTTCCAGAATTTATGATGTTTTACACAAACTCTAAACAAACTCCAAAACAACTTGCAGAACTTGCAGAAACAATTAATGGAAATTTCATTACACAAATTGCAAAAACTGCAAAAGAAAATCATATTCAAGTAATTGGTTCATTTTATGAAAAGAGTAAAAAGAAAAACAGAGTTTATGATACTGCATTTGTCATTAATGAGTCAGGTAAAGTGATTTCTACATATAGAAAAATTCATCTTTATGATGCATTAGGTTTTAGAGAGTCTGACAAGATGGTTCCAGGCTCAAAAATCACAAAACCTGTTAACACTTCTATTGGAAAAATAGGTATGATGATTTGTTATGATTTGAGATTTCCTGAAATGTCTAGATCTTTGGCACTTGCTGGTTCTGAAATTTTAGTTGCACCATCAGCTTGGGTAAAAGGTAACATGAAAGAAGACCATTGGATTACAATTAACAAAACACGTGCAATTGAAAATGGATGTTATGTTGTAGCTCCTGATCAAGTTGGAAATATTTACTGTGGGAGAAGTTTAGTTGTTTCTCCATATGGAAAAATTTTACTTGATATGAAAAAGAAACAAGGAATCAGTTATGTTAATATTAATTTGGACAAAGTAAAACAAACACGAAAAACTTTACCATTACTAAAAAATAGAAAACCTACTGTTTACTCTTTGTAGATTTCACTTCTCTACTTTTACAATTAAAATTTGCACATTGTTTAGTCCATTTTTGATTCCTTGTATATCTAAAAATTACCATTGGCCATTTACAAACATCACATGGTTGTTTTGTTGCACGAAGTTTTGCTTTTTGTAATAGTGGAGAGGATGCTTTACATCCACCATAAAAATTTGAACACCCCATGAAGCGTTTTCTTGTAGTTCTTGATCGAATTACCATTAGTTCACCTAGTTTGCATTGTGGACATTGCACTAGTCCATTTTTTGGAGAATTAGTTCCAAGAATCATGTATTTTTTTTCTTTTGATGACCAAGAAAGATATCCATTACTATCCAAAAATTGAATTATTTCTTTTTTGAAGATATTGGTTTTGGACTTTGAAGTTTTTACAACATGTCTTGCAGTAATTTTTTTAATTTGAATAGTTCTAACTCTTTTTTTTATTGGCATTGTATATGGTACAATTACTAAAACGATTTTTATAGGGATTTGCATCAATCACATTTGTGGAAAAGGTTTGTGTTCTTGGTGCAGGTAGTACCAAATATGGAAAATTAGCAGACAGTATAGCAGATATTGCAACTCAGGCGTCAGTTTCAGCCATTGAGACTGCTGGAATCGATCCAAAAGAGATCAAGGCATCTTACATTTCAAATGTTTTTGGAGTTGCAGACAAACAGGTACATCTTGGACCTGTCTTAATGAGTAATTTAGGAATTTCAGATAAACCATCATTATCTATTGAATCAGCATGTGGAAGTGGTTCAGTAGCATTCAGAGAAGCATATGCAAATGTTGCTGCTGGATTTTATGATTGTCTTGTAGTTACTGGTGTTGAGAAAGTAACTCATACTGGAACTGAATGGACAACAACTTACTTTGCATATTGTTCTGATTTCTTTTATGAAGGACAAGCAGGTGCATCATTTCCAGGATTGTTTGCATCAATGGCTCGAGCTTACTTGACAGAATTTGATGCAACTGAAGAAGACTTTGCTAAAGTTGCAGTAAAGAATCATGAAAATGGTTTACTTAATCCAAAAGCTCATCTACAAAAGAAAATTACTATTGATGATGTTTTAAATTCTGCAGTAGTTGCTAGTCCGTTAAAACTTTATGACTGCTGTCCATTTTCTGATGGTGCAAGTTCTGTAATTTTGTGTTCTGAAAAGTTTGCAAAAGAACATGGTAATGACTATGTTGAAGTAATTGGTTCAGGTCGTGGCGGTTCACCAGCAGCATTACAAGGACGTGAACACATGACAACTATTCCAAGTACAAAGATTGCAGCACAAGCTGCATATGACATGGCAGGAATAACTGCAAAAGATATAGACTTTGCAGAAGTACATGATTGTTTTACAATTGCAGAAATTGTTGATACAGAAGATTTAGGATTCTTTGAAAAAGGTAAAGGTGTTCAAGCAATTCGTGAAGATAGAACCAAATTAAATTCTGATATATCCATTAATCCATCTGGAGGTTTAAAATCAAAAGGACATCCAATTGGTGCAACAGGTGTGGGACAAGTTGCAGAAGTGTATGATCAACTAACTGGAAAAGCTGGTGCAAGAACTGTCAATGATGCAAAAATTGGTTTAACTCATAATTTTGGTGCAACAGGAGCCAGTTGTGCTGTCCACGTATTCCAAAGTGTATAACATGTCAGTCAAAGAATTACTCATTGAAAACGCCAAACAAGGTAAGGTATTAACTCATAAATGCACTAGTTGTGGGCATCTTCATCTCTCAACTGTATACTATTGTGAAAAATGTGGCAGTAAGGGTTTTGAGAATGAAATTTTGGAAGGAACAGGCACAATTGCCACCTATACAATAATTACAGTTGCTCCTGCTGGCTTTGAAAAATATACCCCATATGCTTTTGTTGTTTTACATTTGGATAACTCTGATTTGAGAATTTCTGGATTTATGGCAAATATTGCAATTCCTGAAGATCTCCCAGTTGGAACAAAAGCCAAAATTACTGATTTTGATGAACATCGTGGAATCATCATTGAAAAGCAGTAAAATAATTTATTTGAATTATTAAAAAATTTAAAATAGATTCTTAATTATTTTGCATCTTTAATCATTTTCATGTCAGTAGAAATTGCATGTGGAAAATGTGGTGAAAAGATCAAAGACATGAAGATGTTAAAATCTCTAAAAGATGTAATGAAACATACTGATGGAAAATGTCCATCATGTGGACAAAAACTTTCAACAGCAGAATTTTCCCTTGATGTTCAAGAAAAATAGTACAACAAACGATCGTATTTAGATCTTTTTTATTTTTTTTCTAGGCACAAATGTTATTAGGTGTACCTAGTCATGATATTTCATGACAATGAATGAAGAAGAATTAGAAATGAATATGGATGATGATTTTGATGACGATGATGATTTAGAAAACGATTCAGATAACAGAGGTGGAATAATGCAATCTACATCAAAACGTGTCAGAATGATTTTCTCTGTAATGGCAAGTCCAAACAGAATTGACATCCTTAGAATTCTAAATTCAAAAGGACCATTAACTTATTCAGAATTAAAGTCACTTGCAGGATTCAAATCTAAAAAGGAAAGTGGCAAATTTGCATATCATTTAAGAAAATTACTTCGACAATCACTTGTTGCTCTAAACAAAGCTGAAAGACGTTACACCATTACAAATCTTGGAAAATTAGTTCTAAGTTTGGCAAGACAAATTGAAGAACGTTCAATCATTGAAAGTGGAAAAATGTATGTTAGAACATCAAAAGATTCCATTGAAGAATTCAATTCCCATAAAATCATTCAATCTCTAGTTCGTGAAGGTAGCCTTCCATTAGAGTTAGCACAAAAAATTACTGAAGAAGTTGAAAATAGAATTTACAAATATCAAATAACTTACCTTACAGGCTCACTTATTCGAGAAATGGTAAATTCTGTACTATTGGAGCACGGTCATGAGGAATATAGGAACAAATTGGCACGTGTAGGCATGCCTGTTTTTGATGTTAAGGAAATGACTTCTAATCTTGATCATGTAAATAATGGTGCTGAAGGACTTTTGTTTAATGCAGGACAACGTGTCTTTGCAGAACAACTTTTGACAAATGTCTTACCAAAAGATGTAGCTGATTCTCACATCTCTGGAGATTTACACATTACAAATCCTGGAGTTTGGTCTATGATTCCTGATACAATATTTGTTAATGTTAAAGAATTAATTGAAGATGGTATTGATCTTGGTGGAAAATATCTTGATGTATCAAGAATTTCTGCATCAAAACAACTCAGTGACATTACAAGTTCACTATCCATTATGATTTCCCTTCTTTCAAAAGAAGCTTCACAAGAAATTGTACTTGATGGATTGGTTGGATTATTTACAAAACATTCAAAGTCATTACCAGAACTTGAAGAAAAATTAACTAGTGCATTTGCAACAACATCTACAACTTCTGAATACAATAACTCAAACACTATTGTTTCAATTAGATTACAACTTGGATCTGATACAAAAATAATAAACACGATAATTAATGCATACAAAAATTACACAAAGATCACACCAACTCCAAAAATTGGTTTAATAATTGATCATAGTAAAGGAAAAATCTCAGATGTTTCAGAAATAGTTTCAGAAATAATATCTATTGGTGGAAAAGTAATGTTTGCTAAAGGACAAGTATCTAGTGCTGGAATTACCAATACAACTGCAAAGACTAGCGGACCTCTTTCAATAATATTGCAATCTGTTTCAATTAATCTTCCAAGATTGGCATTTGAATCAAATAAAGATGAAACTTACTTTAGAGCAAGATTGGCACTATTGATGAAACCTGCTTTGTCATCTATGGCATTAAGAAAGAAAGACATTTCAGATCTTACAAGACGTGGACTTAATCCAATTCTTGCAAAAAACACTCAATATATGCAAAAGAGTTCAGTAACCCTTGTTGTAAATTTGGTGGGACTAAAAGAGGCAGTCTTTAACATATTGGGATTAAAGGATAACAAAGATGGTAGGGCAATACTTCACAAAGTAATAGAGACTGCAGTTGATGTTGGAGCCAAAAAAGGTAAGGAATTAGGTGACTCTGTGGCTATTTGCATGACTGAGACTGAAGGTTCTACTCGTTTTGTGACTTTAGATGGCGAAAAATATGGTAAAAATTCTACACTCAATTCAATGGATGGTGATTCTTATTCTGATGGAATTATCATTAATGCCTCTGATGTATCTGACTATACCAACAAAAGTGAACCTATCTCTCAGTGCAACAAATTTTCAAAATTACTCAACGGTGGATTATTTGTTACATTGAATATTGATAATGATGCAAAAATTGCAGACATCAAAAAATCCATCGAACAAACATCATTGCTTACACCAACTTTCAAACCTGTCAAGACAGTTGCAATTTGTGGTGAATGTGGATTTAAGGATGAACCATTTGAAGACAAATGTCCAAAATGTAAATCTCCTTACATAGTCTGAAATTCATAAATAAAAAACTAGTACCGATCATTTCTCAAATCTTTTTACTTACTTTCGGTTTGCGATCATCGTAACGATCATCTTTGTGTTACTACAGTATCTATCCATGTAACACCAATATGAAACTCATAGTAGCGGTGTCAATATTTTTGAATCAAATTTTGAAAAAAAATTGGATAACGATTTATACTCTCTATGATCATTACTTGTTCTAGGGTTATTATTTTGGACAATTCACAAATAGAAAACACAATCGTTGATATTCGTAAGCGCAATGGCGTAGTTACTACATTCAATAAAGATAAAATTTCAAATGCCATTTACAAGGCATTGGCTGCCACCTCCAAAGCCGACCGTGGACTAGCCGATCAATTAACATCAAATGTTATTGATAAATTAGTAGAGCAAGGATTTACAAGTTCTAGAACTCCTACAGTTGAAGACATTCAAGATATTGTAGAGTCAACTTTGATTGATAGTGGGAATAGTGATATTGCAAAATCATACATCGTTTACAGACACGAGAGAAGGAAATTACGAGATGAGAAGATGAATGTCTTGAATCTCAAAGTACTTGATCCAGTTTCCAAAAAGTTTGACTTGAATTGTTTACGTGTAATAGCATCACGTTATTTGTTTAGAAATAGCAAAAATGAGATAATTGAATCTCCAACTCAAATGTTTGAAAGAGTAGCAATTCTTGTAGGAATTGGTGATATTCTATATGATTCACAAATATTTGACAAATCCGGTAATTCTACTCAGAATGTAGATGATGCTACATCTTATCTTGAAAAATTGGATGCATTTGACTATAAATTCAAGGTAGGAGACTATTTCTTCAATAAATGGCACTTTAGATCTTTAATCAACCACTATGTGACTTTAGCAAATAAAGGCCAGATGAAATTAGGATTCAAAGATGTTTTGACATTATTGGCTGCAAAAAAATTAGATCAATATGCCGATAAGATAACTGAATACTTTGATCTGATGGTAGCTCAGGACTTTTTACCAAATTCACCAACTATGATGAATTCTGGTGGACGATTAGGACAACTTTCTGCATGCTTTGTTCTTGGAATGGATGATGGCATGGAACAAATCATGAAAACATCTTCTGATGCTGCATTAATCTTCAAGTCCGGCGGTGGTGTTGGAATTAATTATTCAAATCTTCGTGAAGAAGGTGATATTGTTGCATCAACTTCTGGTGTTGCATCAGGTCCAGTATCTTTTATGAATATTATAAACACAGTAACTGAAGTTGTCAAACAAGGAGGAAAAAGACGTGGTGCAAACATGGGAATTATGGAAGCATGGCATCCTGACATTGAAAAATTCATTACAAACAAAACAGAACCTGGTGTCCTGGAAAATTTCAACATAAGTGTTGGAATTTGGGAAGACTTTTGGCATTCTCTTGTAAATACTGATGGTAACTATGTTTTACGTAGTCCACGTGATAAAAAACCAGTTAAAGAAATTAATTCACATCAACTAATTGATTTGATTGCATTATCTGCATGGAAGAGTGCAGAACCTGGTTTGATCTTTTTTGATCAAATTAACAAATACAATGTCTTTGCAAAAGCTAGACAAACACCACTAAAGGCAACAAATCCATGTGGTGAACAAAGTCTATATCCAAATGAATCATGTAATTTAGGTTCTATAAATTTGGCAAATCTTGTAAAGAGACAAGCTGACGGAACTTTTGAATTTGATTGGCAAAGATATGAGGAGACAATCAGAAAGACAACAAGATTTTTGGATAATATTATTGATGTAAATAATTATCCAATTCCTGAAATCACTCTAGCCTCAAAAGAATCTAGAAGAATTGGATTAGGTGTAATGGGTGTAGCTGATTTGTTATACAAATTGCGAATTCCATACAATTCTAAAGAAGGATTTGAATTCCAATCAAAACTATCTGAAGCACTAACGTACTATTCCATGGAAGAAAGTGTAGCTATTGCTAGCTCTCGTGGCGATTTCCCATTATGTTCAAAAACTGAATACCCTGAAGGTAAAATTCCAGTAGCAGGATACTATGAGAAACCTAAAGACTCTCATTCTTATGAATGGGATGCTCTAATTGCAAAAATCCAAAAACATGGAATTAGACATGTTTTGACTACTACTGTAGCCCCAACTGGTACAATTGCTATGATTGCAGATTGTTCAAATGGAATGGAACCGGCATTTGCTCTTGTATTTGAAAAGAGAGTTACTGTTGGAAGATTCTTTTACACAAACAAAATTGTTGAAGAAGCACTCAAAGAACATGGTCTATACAGTGATGAACTTCTTGCAAAAATTGCAGATAACTATGGCTCTTTGAAAGGATTAGAAGAAATTCCACAATGGATGCAAGATGTGTTTGTTACTGCAATGGATATTCATTGGTCTGATCATCTAATGGCTCAAAGTGTTTGGCAACAATGGATTGGAAATGCAATTTCAAAAACAATCAACATGCCAAATGATGTTACAGTAGAAGATGTAAAATCTGCATATCTATTGGCTCATGAGTTAGGTTTGAAAGGTATGACTGTTTATCGTGATGGTTCTAGACACCAACAGGTTCTTCACATGACAAGTGAGAATGCGCAAAAAATATTTGAAGTTGCTCCAAGTAAAAGTGTCATACAATATGTTACAGAAAATATCACAAATCCATACATAAAGTCACAAATTAATGCAGCTCTTGCACTAAAAGTCCATGATGAAGAACTCAAAATTGAAGCACCAATACAAGATGAAGTTTCTGAAGAACGTCTATGTCCAACATGTAAAAACAATCTAGTATTTGTTGAAGGATGCAGTATGTGTATTGAATGTGGATATAGTGGCTGTACTTCTGGATAAATTACAAAATAACAACTTTTTTACTTTCTTTAATTTTTGAATCCATATGGACAAAAAGATTTTAGGCGTACTTGTAGGCATAGCAGTAATAATTACATTATCTGCTGTAGTGTTGAGTATTCCTACATCTCAAACCATAACTGTTCAACAAACTAATGAAAAAATTGGTCTTGTAATAAATTCCCCAAAACAAGCAACTACACTACAAGATTTAGATAAAATTTATTCTACAGCATCAAACACTGGAATTGGAAGAAGTAATGTTTACTTGTTTTGGAATTTAATTGAACCAGAACGCGGTGAATTTGATTGGAAACAATCAGACGTATTAATGAGTCTCAACAAAAAAAATAATCTCAAAGTTACACTTTACTTTTCTATAATTAATGGAGAAACCCTTGGACCCTTTCCCAGTTGGATTGGAAAACCACCACTCCAATCTTTAGGTGATGATAGAGTAGTAAGTGTTCTTGATGAAATATTATCCAGATATGACATTGTAGATACTGTAATTCTTGCAGGGGACACTGAATCACAATTCAGATTCTACGAGCAAAACATTCCAGTTTATCAAAATCTGTTCAATGAAATTTATGATAAAATTAAAGAAAAACATCCAGATGTAAAAATTGGAAATTCATTTGCATTACATCAAGTGATTAACAAAAATTTGCAACATATTGTTACAGAATTAGCAATTGGTGATTTTGTTGCATTTTCATATTCCCCAGTTGACACATTAAATGATATTGTAAAAACTCCATCAGAAGCCAAAAAAGATTTGCAACAAATATTTGATTTAGCAGATGGAAAAAAAATTGGAATTTTTGAATTGAGTTGGAGTACTTCTGATTTTGTAGGAGGAAGTGATTCAACCCAGGCAGAATTTGTAGAAAAATCATTTGAGTTTTACACAGAAAATGAATCAGAATTAGAGTTTTTTACCTGGTATAGACAATACGACAAACCTACAGGAACATGTTCATTTGAAGAACATGAAATTGGTGATGATACAACTCTTAGTGTTGGTGGATCTGGATTTGGAACTAGTGAGCATGTAATTGAAAGATTAAACAATTACATTTGTAATGCTGGATTAATTGATGCAAATAATATTCCTAAACAAAGTTGGAATGTATTTAAAAAACAAATTCAAATGACTAACTAAAATGATTTCTTTAGTTTTAGTAGAATCTGCATTAGAACTTGTTCCATTAGAACTAAAACATCACCCATCAGTTGTTTCACATGCAAGAAAATTAGGAAAACATTCATCAGAAATTTTACTTGATAATTCCTGGCATTTTGCTGCTATGAAAGGAATTGAAAATGAAATGAAAAGAGGACGTCCAGATTTAGTGCACTTTTCAGTACTTGAAGCAACTACAATTCCGTTGTATCTTAAAAATAAATTGAAACTTTATGTTCATACTGTTAATGATAAAGTAATATCTTTTGGTGAAAATGTTCATATCCCAAAATCATATCATAGATTTGCAGGTGTTATTGAAAAGTTATATCAAGAAAAACAAATTGTAGCAAACAATGACGTGTTACTAGAAATTAAAGATCAAACATTTTTTGAACTGTTAAATGAAATAAATCCTTCAAATGTAATTGGTTTTTCAACTAATGGAAAATTTAATTCATATGAAAAAATTGCATCCAATATTTCAGATAATGATTGTTTAGTAATTGGTGGATTTCAAAAAGGACATTTTTCAAATCCAATTGAAAATAAAATAAATAAATTGTATTCTGTTGGCAGTGAATCCTTTGAAGGTCATGTTGTAACATCTAGAATGCTCTACGAGTACGAAAAAACCATTTTTATGTAGGAACTAAAGTTTTCAACTTATTGCAGTCATAGTATAGCCTGGTTAGTATTCGGGGTTTCCAACCCTGTGACGCGGGTTCGAATCCCGCTGACTGCATTTCTTCTTTAAGATAATAACTCATTTTTAGGTCTGTACTAAGAAATTGTTGTGAGATCTAGAGCAAGAAAAATTGCAATGGAAAGAATGCAAATTTTGATTGATAATGCATTAACAAATGCAAAAACAAATCCTGAATTATCTCAAAGACAGGCATTTCTTGCTAGAAGAATCAGTACACGACATAAAATTAGAATGCCATATCCTCTTAGAATGGTTTTTTGTAAAAAATGTAAATCATTTATTGCACCTGGAGTTAATTCTAGAATTCGTATTGGAAGAACATCAACCAAGTCGATCAGAATTTCTTGTAATCTGTGTGGGCATACTTATCACAAAATCATACCTCAATGATTTATAAGACGATTCTCGATTTTTTGTCTTCATGGCAAAGGTATACGATGTACCAGCAGATGTGTTAATTGGAAGACTCGCAGAGATTCTAAAAAGTGAAGATATTCCTGCACCTTCTTGGACACCGTTTGTAAAAACTGGTGCTCATGCAGATAAACCTCCACAAGATAGAGAGTGGTGGCATACTAGATGCGCATCAATTATGAGAAAAATTTACTTACATGGACCAATTGGAATTAATGAATTAAGAAAAGATTATGGTGGTGGTAAACCATTAGGATATGGTGCTGCACATCATAAATCTGCTGGTGGTGCAATTATTAGAAATGCAATTCAAGGTTTGGAAAAACTTGGATATGTGGAAAAAGTAGAGAAAAAAGGCAGACTTATTTCTAAACAAGGAATGCAAAAACTTGATAGATTATCAACAGAAATTCTCACAGAATTAATTGTTGAAAATCCTCAACTCAAGGTATATCGTTAGATGAACAATGAGCTTTCCCGAAGATGATCAATTCTCTTTAGATAGTAATCAGAATAATAATCAAAACAATCCTCAACAAAATGAACAAGCAGCACAAAAAGAACAAATCCTAAAACAAATTCTTACACCTGAAGCTAGAATGAGATTAAATAATATCAAAATGGTAAAGCAAGAATTATCCGATCTTGTAGAACAATATCTAATTGGAATGGCTACTCAAGGAAAAATTCCTGGACAAATCAATGATACACAATTAAAGCAAATTTTACTCTCAATTCAACAACCAAAACGAGATTTTAAGATAAATCGTGTTTAATTCAGAAAAAATATAATTATGGGATTAAATTCGGTTAAGTTATGAAAGCCGTTGTATACAATGAATACGCACCAGATGATAATTTTGCTAAAATCCTTAAAGTCCAGGATATAGATGAACCAAAACCAAAAGCAGATGAAGTTGTTTTTAAAGTAAAATCTGCAGCCCTAAATTATAACGATATTTGGGGAATGCGAGGAAATCCAGTTCCAGTTCCGTTACCCCATGTTTCAGGTTCTGATGCTGCAGGAGATGTAATCGCAGTTGGAGATGACGTTAAAAATATCAAAGTTGGAGATAAAGTAGTTTCTCACTCTAACATGTCATGCCGAGTTTGTAAAGCCTGTACTGACGGACGAGAATTTGATTGTGTTAAAAGAACAATTTGGGGATTTCAAACTGGTCCAACATGGGGTGCATTCCAAGAAGTTACTCATCTTCCAGAAGTTAACGTTTCAAAAATTCCAGAAGGTGTATCATATGATGAGGCAGCAGCAGCATCAATGACAATTTTGACATCCTGGCACATGTTAGTTGGAAGAGCCAAAATTACTCCTGGACAAACTGTGTTAATCATGGGTGGAGGTTCAGGTGTTGGTAGTTTTGGAATTCAAATTGCAAAATTATACAACTGTGATGTTATTGCAACCGCCAGTCCTGACAAACTTGACAAATGTCTAGAACTTGGAGCAGACTTTGCAGTAGATCATAGAAAAGATGATTGGCATAAAGAAGTTAGAGCAATCGCTAAAGAATTAGCAAAGAAGAAAGGTGAAGCACCTGGAATTGATCTCTCATTTGATCATATTGGTGAAACTCACTGGAATAAACAATTACAGTTGTTAAAGTATGGTGCAACACTTGTTTCATGTGGAGCAACTACAGGTTACAATGCACAAACTGATCTTAGACATGTGTTCTTTAAAGGAACTAACATCTTAGGTTCAACACAAGGAACTAAAGCTGAACTTGATCAAGCCCTATATTGGATGGGTCAAGGCAAAATTAAAGCTGCCATTGATTCAACATACACATTTGAACAAGCAGCAGAGGCACACACAAAGATGTTAACCGGAAAAGGCATGTTTGGCAAAATCTTAATGAAGCCTGAAGGCGCTTAGTCATTTAATGACTCAGCTCTTCCGTAGCCTTATTTTTGTACCTGGAAATAATCTGAGATTTCTTGAAAAGGCAAAGAGGATTCAAGCTGATATAGTCTGTTTTGATTTAGAAGATTCTGTTCCAGATGATGAAAAAGTAAAGGCAAGAAAATTAATCAAATCTGCATTAAAGTCACGTAAGTTATACTCATCATCAATTTATGTCCGTACTAACTCACCATTGTCTGGAAAAATTCCATCTGATCTTAAAGAAGTTATTCAAAATGGAATTGATGGGATTATAATTCCAAAAGTGAATAATGTAAAAGAATTAAAAAAAATCGAAAAAATCATTTCTGTATTAGAAAAATCAAAAAAACTAAAACCGATTCAAATTATTCCCTCAATTGAATCTGCAGAAGGAGTAGTGAACACGTATAGTATTGCATCTTTTGGAAAAAGAGTTTCTGCAGTAGTTTTTGGTGTCTTTGATTTACTAAATGATATTGGAGTAGAATACACAAAAGAATCAGAAGGTGAAAAATATTCTAGAGGAAAAATTCCAGTAGATGCACATGCAGCAGGTATTGTAGCTATTGATGCCATTTGGCAGGATCTAAAAGATTCTAAAGGATTTCAAAAAGACTGTAAATTTGGTAAAAGTCTTGGATATTCTGGAAAAAGTGTCATACATCCAGATCAAATTGACACAGTTCACAAATTGTTTTATCCAAACAAAAATGAAATTAGTTGGGCTCAAAAAGTATGCAAAATTTATTCTGAATCTACAAAAAAAGGAAAAGGAGCAACAACTGTTGATGGAAAAATGATTGATGAAGTACATTTCAAACAAGCAAAAGCATTATTGGAATTAGTTGAATCCTAAATTAAATTCAAAATAGATTAAATTCAATGACTTTCATTATACTGTGATATAATGATAGATCTTCTTGATCCTACAAATGTAATTACAAGAATGTTTAATGCAAAAAAATATGATGAAATGTACCATTATTGTAAAGAGTTGCTCAAAAAAACTCCAAATGATATGATTGCATTACAAAACATATCTTTATCTTTAATTTATTTGAAAAAATATTCTGAAGCAATCACTTTTTGTGATAGAGTTTTAAAAATTAATAATTCTGATGTTTATGCACTGAAAAATAAAATCTATGCACTAGAAAGTGTGAACCAATATGATGATGTTGTAGCATTATGTAAAAAAATTCTTCTTACCCATCCAGAAGATATTTGGACATTAAACAGTATGGGATTATCTCTTAATCAAT
>CALBNQ010000213.1 GCA_937896495.1 uncultured archaeon
TTGAATTTTTATCCTTCATATTATCTTTGAATCTATAATGTTCTTGTATAATTGGATGTCTTTTTGAATATTTTTTGTTATTCTTTGTTGACTTGCCAGTGATTGGAATTGATCTTTGAATCTTAACTAATTTGTTTGAAATTACATATAGAATGCATGATCCACTAAAGGCACGATTAGATCAATTAAGAAAAGTTTCTGATTCTGCAAAACGTAGAGCAAATTTGTATTCTGATGTTGCAAATATGGATGGTTCTCACACTGCTCGTTCATTAGGTGCTTTGCAAAAAGCATCTGCACCCGGAAAAAAACTCCAAAAAATTGGATTCTTGATGTTGTGGGTACCTGAGCCTACTGGTGTTACATGTGCTATTGGTGGTCCTATGATTCTTGCAGGACGATATTTGGATAAAAAATACAATGGTGCAACAATTCATGATGTTGGACATACTACAAAAAATACAATGTCTTCAATTAGTGATTTTAAAAATTCTGTAATGTGACTTAGTTTTTAAAAGGATAATTGATTTGTTAATTTGTGACAACTAGAACTCAAGCATTAGTTCCTATCTTTATTGCGGCAGTGATAATTGGAGTAATTGGTTTAATGACACTTCCAAGTGAAAGTAAATTAGAATCAGTTGAATTTCCTAAAGGCACAATCAAAATTGATGATGTCCCCCTTGAGGTCCAAATCGCAGACACAGAACCAAGACGTGTACGCGGTTTAATGTTCCAAGATCAACTTCCATATGATCAAGGAATGATTTTTGTTTTTGATAAACCTGGACTTTATTCCCTTTGGATGTTGAATATGCAATTTTCACTTGATATGATGTGGTTTGATGAAAACGGTGAAATTGTTCATATTGAAAAAAATATTCCTCCTTGTAAAGATCCATTAGAAATTGCTGCAGGTTGCCCTAGTATTGTACCTGTTGGAGATGCAGTCTATATTTTAGAAGTAGCATCTGGATTTGTTGAAAAAAATAATATCAATTATGATTCTGTTTTGAACATTATATCGATTTAGAATTGCAAAACCTTATCTTAGAATCTGTAAACTTTTAATCATGAATAAATTATTTTTAATCCTTGTTTTAATCGGAATTGTAATTGTAGTGACTTCATTTTCTCTTTTTGCAACTCCTTCTGAAACCCATACACCTCTCTATGTTCCTGGATTTACTTTTTATGATGTAGAAAAAATTCAATCTGAATTATCTTTACAAAATATTTCATTGTCTGCCCCCACTGCAATTACTGATCACACTGTAAAACAATATTGTACATATTTTGGTAACAATGAACTAAAAACTGTAGAGTACTGTACTACTTCTGTAATATTGGATTCTGATGGTCGTTCAATTGGTAATGTCAATATGGGTGGAACTACTGATGGTCCAATTATGGCATTGGCCATTTTAGACACTGATGATCTTTTTTCAGAAAATTATGTTGATATTGTTTTTCAAATTATGATTCAAACACTTGTCTGTGATTGTTGGAATGACCAAAAACCCGGTAATTTTGAATCTGTTGCGGCTTGGATAGATGCTGCAAAATCAAAATTTATTGAATCTCCACAATCTACTCTAACATCTAAAATAAACGGATTAGGTGGTATGAACCTAGTATTGGAAATTACTGCTAAAGATGACTCATATCTATGGACTTTGATTATTCTCAAGTAGTCTAATTATATACCACAAAATTCTTTGATTGGCGATTGCAATGATTGATCAACTATGGTTAATTCCTTTAGGATTTGCTGCAGGAATATTGGGTTCTATGATTGGTCTTGGTGGTGGAATAATTGTGGTACCGATTTTGACTTTTTTGGGATTCCCTCCAACTGTTGCTGCAAGTAATAGTCTTTTTGCCGCATTGAGTAATGCTGTTGCATCTACAATAACATATTCCAAACAAAAAAGAATTGAATTCTCATTAGGATTAAAACTTGGACTGTTAACTATTCCTGGAACTATTTTAGGTGCTGTAATTTCATCAGATATTTCATCTGAAATTTTCAAAATTTTATTTGGAATCATTTTGATATTCTCTTCTGTTTATATTTTTCTCAGAAAAAAATTGGAAACAAAAGAAAAAATATTATCTAAACAAATGATCATTTTTGCAATAGGTGCAAGTTTTTTTGCAGGTATTATTTCATCATTTTTTGGAATAGGTGGCGGAATAATTTTTGTTCCTTTAATGGTTGTTGGAATGGGAATGGCTATGAAAAGAGCTGCACCTACATCACAATTGATTTTATTATTTGCATCATTTTCTGGAGTAGTTGTTCATAGTGTTTTGGGACATCCTGACTTTCTTCAAGCAGGACTATTGGCAATAGGTTCCTTCTTTGGTGGATTAGTAGGTGCACGATTATCTTTGGACGTAAAAGAGAGATACTTGCAAATCTTAGTTTCATCTGTAATATTGATTGCTGCTGTAAAATTATTTGTTGATTCTCTTAGTGGACATTCTGGATTTTTGGGTTTTTAGCCACAACATCTTTTCTGTGCTTTTATAGATATTTTGTAATGTAAGTTGTTCATCGGGTCTATTGATCTGAAGAGCGGAGGGGACTGGTCGGCTCCTCTGTATTTTAAAATAATTTAATGTGGTGGTTCCTTTTTTATTCTGTAGATATTTTTCTTTGAGAGAACTATCTGCTCATCATTTTGATTAGTGCCTTCATAATCTATCACAATTTTTCCAAACTCTTCATTCATTTCTTTTTTTTCAGAAATTGAAAATTTTAATTTTAACACTTGATCTGTGTATAATGGTTTTAGAAAACGTGTGTTTCTATTTCCCCATTCTGAATCCCCATCTGTTCCAAGAAAAATTATATCGTTTCCATAAATTTGACTGAGTCTTGTAAATTCCCCTTCCATTCTTGATAAAATTGCTCTTCCTGAAACTAGTTTTTGTTTCCCTTTTTGTTTTTCTTCCAAAAATGCATTTTTTATTCTGGAGAAATTTAGATATTCTTCTAATTCTTTATCTGAAATACTGCATGTAGAAAAAAATGAATCACCTATCCTAAATTCTGAAAATTTTTTCAATTTTTATCTTGATTCATCAACACAAAATATTACTTCTGATGATGAATTGGAACTATCTGATACTAAGAAATTTAATGCATTTGAAATATTTTCATTCTTTGGTTCTTCTCCTGAGACTGTACCTGGAAATATTGTAAACATTCTGATTTGTGATTTTAATACATCGCTTAATTCTTGATTGACTGTTGTTGTAAATGGTCTCAATGCTCCTCTGAAAACTTCTACCTGTGCTCTTTGAGTACCTGTAACTTTACGTCCGATTGGTAGATCTGGTCCAATGATCATTATTGCACCTTTTGCATCTTTGTATAATCGTGGATCTTCTTTCCCTCCGGGAACAAACTGTTCTAATGTTCTTTGAGCAACAATTGCTGGAGTTGAAATGAATTTTTCTGTTAACTCTTCCCATCCTGCCCTGTTAAGTTCAGTTAATTTTGAAATTTCTGGAAGTTTTCCTGTGATGTGAATTACTGCAAGAATTTCTCCTAATTTTGTATTTGCAGTGTTTAACCATCTTTTAACTTCTTCAGGATTTTTAATATCTACAACATGAGAATGGAATTTTCCACTGATATATTCTTGAAGTTCTGTAGGTGTCGATTGTGAAATGAAACATGCAACTTTGCCTCCATTTTTTTCAACATGTGATGCTAAAAATTCAACTCTCTCTGCGTCTGTTTTATCAGTTGCGTCAATTGTAAACACAATTGATTTTCCTGAAAAGTCTGGTTGATGTACTCCGGGGGTTGCAGTACCAATGTGTGGTTTTACTGGATAAAATACTCTATCTCCTGGAATCACTTTTCCATTTAAGATTTTTGCAATTGCATCATCACATAAGTTGAGAACAGATTCTGAAACCTGATCTTGTGATAAAAATTCTTGATTTGCAATCATATGTGATGTGTTATTTTGAACTTTTTCTGCAATTGTTTGAATTTTATTTAATAGATTTGTAAATGTCTCTGCAAGTTTTGAAACATCTTTTCCATTTGCAAGTTTTTCAGCAGCTTTTGTAATTCCCTCTTTGATAACATTTTCATCTTCTCCTAACAATGGTAACAGTTCTTGACTTGCCGCACTGACCTCTGTTGGAACCAAGTCTTCAAAACCACTAACCCTCATGAATTCTGATGCAGCTTTTGGATATACTGTTTTGTAAATTCTATCTGAGTGTACTGGACCTGGGTTTGTTGCGATTGAAATAATTCCTTTATCTGTTAATTCCCATGACATTGCCTCTGCAAGTCTATTTTTTGCACCTTGTGCTGCTGTATATGGACTTCTAAACCTGTAAGGTCTTTGTTCCAACGGTCGTTCTTCTGTAAAGAATGTTGAAATTGTAATGATTTTCCCTCCTTCTTTCATAACTTTTAGTGCTTGAACTGATCCCCAAAATGTACCTGCAAGGTGAATCCCTACTGTACTTTTGAATTCTTCAATAGGTGCGTTTGCAAAACATGTAACAGGTCCTGAAACCCCCGCATTATTAATAATGCAATCTACGTTAACATTATCTTTCTTTAATGAATCAAACATTTCTGTCATTGCTGATTCATCACTTACATCTACACCTGAAAATATTTTTACGGCCGCACCACTATTGTTTTGAGAAATAATCTCCTCCAGCATTTTTGATGTTTCTTCTAAAGGTTCTCTACGTCTTCCAAGAATTATTACTCCTGCACCATTTTCAACAAATTTTTTGGCAATAGCTTTACCTATCCCTGTTCCACTACCTGTGATAAGAGCAATTTTACCTTGAAACTTTAACATAATGAACTGTCCAATCTACTGTGATATTTATTTCGATTGATCTATTGAATTTTTTCTTGATATCTTTATTTGTGGGTATGCTCAACGAATCTTAATGCATGATTCAGAATCTGACACATTTGTGTTAAAGACATGGCCTGAAAAATTTAGTGACATGTTAAAGGAAATTGGTGTTGATTCTGAACCACAAGAGATTGGAACTAATGATATTGAAAGTGGAGATTACTATAGTAGATATTTTGCTCAAACACCTAGAATGGTAACTAACAAGGGATGTATTGATGTTAAAAATTCAAACATTGACACAATACAGATTATTCAAAAGGGATAGATATGCAAGATCCAAATCCACTTCCTTGGGGTGCCTTAGACCGATTTCAGGCACATTTTATTGTTCAAGTAGATCCTTTCATTCCTGACATCCAAAATTTTGTTGCAAAAACAAAACTTTCTACAACTGGTCATTTTGGTTCAAAAACTATTACAAAAGTTGAATGGAATGGCTCTGGAAGTTTGGCTGTAAAACTTAACGAGGACTCTCAACTAAATGATCTAATTGCTCAACAATCTATTAAAGATGCTACAATCTATGTTGAACCTACTGATAGTGCAATTCGAATTAGAAGCAAGTGGGATAATCATATTGCTTTTGGAATTACAAAAGAACTTTTTGAAATTTATGACAAAATTGCTGGTCACATAAAATCTATCTAAGCTTTCCACCAATCTAGTGCAAGAAAGTCGACATGATCTTTTCCTTTGGGGATTGCCAAAATGAATTGTTTTCTTACTGTAGTTGCTAACCTTCCTGCAAGAACTATCCCTGTTGCTGTGATTGATTCGCTTCTGTTATACACTTGAATTAAAAATGGGGCATGATCAATTCCTGGTCCTTTTTCATACACTGCAAAATCACATCCGAATTTTATTCCTGGATTGATAATGTATCCTTTATCTCTAAAATTTTTATAAACTAAATATTTTTTATCAAATTCATGAACTTCTTTTTTACAAATTTCAATCATTTCATTAATAGACATTTTGTGTTTTTCTTTTATGATGCTGATCTTTTTATTTTCTAAAAGATACAGTCCTTCAATTAAATCTAAAATTAATGGAACATCAATTTCTTCCACTTTTGGTTTTGGAATCCCTATTGGTTTACCATAATATCCTTGACTGAAAAGTTTTCGAGAATCGTCAATACTCCAAACAATAATTCTATTTTCAATTAATTCACTCTTCATGTTTTTTTAAAATATTTAACGTATATGAATTCTCTATCATCTGGTTTTGATATTAAAAATAATATAAAAATTTGAATTGAATTTTTAACTATAGGCTCAATGCTAGTAGTATGAAAGAATCTGAAACTCTTTGACATTTGTCTGCCATTTCTTCTATTCCTTCAATTACATCTTTAATCAACATCAGTTCTTTTGTGTTTGTTACTTCTGAAAGAAGTTTTAATGTAGCTTGTCTGTATTTGATATCTATTTCTCTTTCAATACTTTGTGTTTCTTGTGCCAATTCAATTGCATTTGCAGTATTTGTATTAAGACTTCTAATGATTTCATTTAGTTTGTAAACTTGGTCTACAACTAGACTGATCAATTCTGTGATGTCTTTGTCAAGTTTAGCACTTTTTAGAGTTGCTGGCTTTACATTTGAGAGTTTGAATGAAATTCCTGTAATATAACCTGCAATTTCATCCATTGTATATGCAGTATTTAGAAGATTTTCTCTATTCATGATTAATCCTCCCACATCTGCTACTTCTCGTGTGATCTTTCTTCTAAGATTTTCAACCTCTTCTTCAATTGATGAGATTTGTTCTAATGCATTCTTGATTCCAGTTTTCTCTTTTTTCATCATGAGATCCGGCAGTGTTGCAAGTTCTCTGGATGCGTTAAGAATTCTATTGATTTCATCTTGTAAAACTGCTATGGCCTTTCTTTTTGCTTGAACTTCAAGCTCTCCACTATACATAACAAAAAGTCGATCACTCTCAGGTAATTTAAATCCTCTATGATTCTTGCATTTTTTGCATCTGTTACATCAAACTTTTATCATGTGCAACCTTTTTTTGACCTTGATATAGTGTAATTACTTCTTCATTAGTCGAGGCATCTTCAACTGTTTTTTCAATTCTGATCTTTCCAGTGAATTTTGGAAATCTTAATGCAAGTCCTGCATCTTTTCTAATTTTATTTCTTGCTGCTTTGTGAATGGGACTAATTGTAATTTCTGATGCAACCACTTCGATCACTAATTCTGGTTCAAACCAAACATCTGCTTCCATCTCTGTATCTATTCTAGGATTTTTTTTGATTGTGACTTTTGAATTCAATATTTGATATAATTGATCCAAACTCTCATCTGTAAAACCTGTCCCTACTTTACAAATACTTGTGAATGTATCTTCATCTTCATCATATGTTGCAAGCAATAATGTCCCGTAATTCCCTGTACGTCTACCTTTTCCAAAATATCCGCCAATAACTACTAAATCTAAACTATCTCCAAGTTCATTTTGATATTCTCTTTTTAATTTCAACCAATGACTTCCCCTTGAACCTGCTTGGTATGGTTTGTCTAACATTTTTAACATCAAACCTTCACTTCCTGCGTTTATACTGTTTTCCATAAACTCACTTACGTCATCACCATTATTCATTATTGCCATTGGAATATGTTTTGCAAATTCATCTTCTTTGAGAACTTTTTCTAACCTTGTTCTCCTATCCTTGTAATCCATTTCTAAACAACTACTACCATTACAAAATAGAATATCAAAAAAATTTACTGTTATTGGATATTGTGTCACAGCTTTTTCTATTTTGTATTTTCTTCTTCTATGCATTAATTCTTGAAATGGTAAAAACTGTCCTGTGTTTTCATTTATTGCTACTGCTTCAGCTTCTAAAATTACATTGTCTGCTTGAATTCTTTTGGGAATTTTTTCTATAATGTCTGGATAATAATTAGAAATATTTTCAAGACTTCTTGAAAATAAAATAACCTTGTCTCCTTCTATGTGTAATTGTACACGTTCTCCATCCAATTTGTATTCTGCAGCAAACTTACTTCCAAACTTTTCAGCAGCTTCCTCCTCGCTTCTTATTCTATCTGCCAACATTGGTCGAATTGGATTAAACAAAGTTATTTTAAATTCTTCAATTCCTTTCAATCCTTTTTTGGCAATTGTTTCAGCAACTTCTCCTAAATCACTTGAAACATTGTATGCATGTTGCAGTATTTTTCTATTCTCTTTGTTTTCTGAAAATGTAATTGCCAATGCATCCATCACTGTATTTTCAGCAACCCCTAGTCTTAGTGTTCCCAATAAAATTTTTAAAATAAATTTTGCTTCTAATGGACTGGCATCATTTAGCAAACTTGAGATGTATTTTATTTTCATATCTTGAGAACGTGCACCTTCTAACTTTGCAATTTTCAATAAAGTTTCATAGACTCTTTCTACTGTGATGTCTTCTACTAGGAACGTTGTCTGTGTTTTCTGTTCTAAAATTATTGATGCTGCATGTCCTAAATCTCCTTCTTTTTTATATTCTTCATCAATTTTTTTCACTGGAATTCCTGATGATTTTGAAATTGCTCTTATTGCAAGTTTTTCAGCAATCCCTAATTCTACTCCTTCAAAATCTGGTCTTAATTTTCCTTGAAGTAGATACACTATTTTTGAAATTACTTCGTTAGATGTTTTTTCAAATAACTCTACCAAAAATTGTGTTAATTCTAATCTTTTTCTAGTAGACTCCATTTTGTTAAATGTTTCAGACAGAATTGCAAATTCCATTCTAATTCTTTGTCAACTCCTGAATAAAAGTCTGAATTTGTTATTTTTACTTAATCTTATTGATTACATTTAGAATTATTTTTAATTTTAAATATATTTGAAAATAGTTGGTTTGTCTGACTTTGAAACATTTGACACCATCGCAAAATTGTACAGTGGATATGTTTTTTTGTATTGTTTCATAAAACTCCATGTAACATCATGTGTTTTGAATTCTGTTCTAATACCTTCAATTGATGTTTGTTTTCCGAATATGTCAAAAACAATTATTGAATATTGTTTTGGTCGATTATGTGGTTTTGCTTTTAGAAGCCATGCAAGTGCAAACACAAACACAGAACCTAAAACCACATATTCTCCTGCAACTTTAAAAAACGATAAAATTACTCCTGGAATAGTATGTCCAAATAAAACAATCATGAAATTTGAAAATGATATAACTGCTAAGGCTGTAATTATGTACGTCTTCCAATTAAAAATAACCTGAAACACATTCATGGTGTATTTTGAGTATGTGTTTTTTTGATTTAACTATTTCTTAGAAATACTGAATTTGAAAATGATTAATCTGGATCTTCGTAGTTTTCTTTCTTCTCACCGCTAGAATTGTTGCTTTCTATTGGTTTCATCTTTTCTTCTAGAACACTCATTCTTGCTTTGTAACCTTCTGCATATTCTAATTCTGAAGGTACAAGTGTTGCTGGATGAATAAACCCTTGACTTCGAATTGCAATTGCTTTCTTTGTTGCGATTTCTCTTATGTAATCCCAATCTGGAGTTGAAAATCCATCAAATGGTCCTGTAAACTTTCCATTATGCATACTAAACACTAGTGACTCTACAATTGGAATACAGAAATTGATTGTTGCTGCTGAATTCAGTTTCACTGGCATTAATGGCATGTTGTGACTTCCTCGTGTATTTCCTGCAACGTAATGTGGATTGTTAAAAACACTTCCTACTTCTTCTGTAGCTGGGAATAATTTTTGAGTCCTTATCACGCAAATTGGATCATCTTTTCCAACATATGTTCCTGCAATGTTATGTAGTCTATCTGTTGATGCTGCAAGAATTGGTTCACCATCTTTTGTAGTTACTGTATCTACTACATATCTTCCAGGATACATAAGTGCAGCTTCAATTGTTGGTTTATCTTTCCATAATTCTAGTGCCGCAACTTTACCTTCTTCAACATCCATAATATTCATAATTACGCCATCTGCAAGATTTCTGTTTACAATTAACCCTGTGTTACTAAGTGAGTCAACAAACATTCTGTAAATTGGATAGTTGAATGCACCTGGTTCTGTTTTATCTGCTGCAAACACCGTGAATGCTTCATTTGGTCTTTCCTCAAATTCCATTTCAGCAACACCTGGACCCATCCCTTTCACATTTCCTGAAAATGAATCTTTTAACAAATCCTGACCTGCGCCATACAGACCTTCTTCTTTTGCAACTTTAGTCCCTGCCATGAAAGCATCCCATGCCATTTTGTGAATTTTTTCATTATTCATTCCATGAGTATGTGACATTACAATGTGAGTGTCATCACCACAATATCCTATGTAATAATCAATTAATAGATCTGCTGAATTTTTGACAGTATCTCTAATTGCTTGAATTAAAGCATCACTTGGTTTTGTATGTCCACCAATTCCACCAACATCTGCTTTGATAACTGAAACTGTAATTTTCATAATTCTTTTTTTCATCTCTGTGATTTATGTGCTTTTAGAAAAATATTTGATCTAAAAAAATTCCAAGAAACATCACTTTTTTTTCAAAAATTCATAACAGTAATAAATCCCTTTGATGGCTGGTGTCGTATGGCAGATAAACCACACTTAAACATGATTGTTACAGGTCATATTGATAATGGAAAATCCACAACTATGGGTCATTTCTTAATGGATCTAGGAGTTGTAGATGAAAGAACTATTGCAGCACACGGAGCCGAATCCGAGAAGACCGGAAAAGGTGATACTTTCAAGTATGCTTGGGTAATGGATAATATTAAAGACGAAAGAGAAAGAGGAATTACAATCGATCTTGCATTCCAGAAATTTGAATCAGCAAAGTACTTCTTTACTTTGATTGATGCCCCTGGACATAGAGACTTTATTAAAAATATGATTACTGGTGCTTCTGAAGCAGATGCAGCCATTTTGGTACTTTCAGCAAAAGAAGGTGAAACTGATACTGCAATTGCTGCAGGTGGACAAGCAAGAGAGCATGCTTTCTTGTTGAAGACACTAGGTGTAAGCCAAATTATTGTTGCAATCAACAAAATGGATGCTGTTGAATACAAAGAAGATGCATTCAAAGCAGCCAAAGAGAAAGGTGAGAAACTAGTTAGATCTGTCGGTTACAAAGTAGACAGTGTCCCATTCATCCCAGTTTCTGGATGGAAAGGAGATAATTTAGTTAAAAAAACAGAGAACATGCCATGGTATTCTGGAAAAACTCTACTTGAAGCATTTGATGACTTTGTAGTAGCAGAAAAACCAATTGGTAAACCATTACGTGTTCCAATTCAAGACGTTTACACAATTACCGGTGTTGGTACTGTACCTGTAGGTAGAGTTGAAACTGGAGTAATGAAAGCAGGTGACAAAATTGTTGTCATGCCTTCAGGTGCTCCTGGTGAAATCAAATCTATTGAAACCCACCATACCGAAATGCCATCTGCAGAAGCAGGTGACAACATTGGTTTTAACCTTAGAGGTGTAGAAAAGAAAGACATCAAAAGAGGTGATGTATTGGGAACTCCTGATGCTCCTCCAAATGTCGCAAAAGAATTCAAAGCCCAAATTATTGTTATTCACCACCCAACAGCAATTGCTCCTGGATATACTCCTGTAATGCACGCCCATACTACACAAGTTGCAGCAACTGTTACTGAATTCCTCCAAAAAATTAATCCCGCAACAGGTGCAGTTGAAGAAGAAAATCCAAAATTCCTTAAAGTTGGAGATTCTGCAATTGTCAAGATTAGACCGGTGAGACCAACATGTATTGAAACCTTCAAAGAATTCCCTGAAATGGGTAGATTCGCTCTTAGAGATATGGGTGCAACTATCGCAGCAGGAATTGTAAAGGAAATTACCGAAGAGTACAAACCCTAGGCGGATTTTATGACACAAACCGCCCGTGTTAAACTCACTTCTGTCAGTCTTCCAAAATTAGATGGTGTATGTGGGGAAATCATGGGTATAGGTAAAAAAACTGGTGTCAAAGTTAAAGGCCCAACACCACTTCCTGTTAAAAGACTACATGTTGCAACGAGAAAATCTCCTTGTGGAAGCGGAACTGAAACTTATGAAAAATGGGAAATGAAAATGCATAGAAGAATTATCAATATCAATGCTGATGATAAAGCAATTAGACAATTAATGAGACTAAAAATTCCTGATGATGTATACATTGAGTTGTCTCTAACATAATTTGGTATCCTTAAATTATAGAAATTTTGATGATTAACATGGTTGAAGAAAATTTTGACGAACTGGAAGAAACTCCTGTTGAAACATTTGATGTAAAGTATGCTTGTTTAAGATGTGCAACTGAAGTTTCTAACACTGAATTATCGCGTTTGCCTGAGATCAAATGTATTTGTGGATTTAGAGTATTTACAAAATCTAGACCTCCTGTAGTTAAAACAGTAAAGGCAATTTAGTTATCTATCTTTTTTGTAACTATGTTCTTTTTGCAGATGTGTTCTCATATCTTCCATATTTGAGAAATATTTATCGCATTTCTTACAATCATATTGTAAATCTTTTCCATGAATAATTTCTTCATGATTCATCAATTCCTCTTGTTTTGAGAATTTTTTATTACATATACTGCATTTGATTTTATTAAAAAAATTCACTTTACCCAAACTCAGCTTTTTTATCATCCCAGCATTTTCTACAAAGCTGACCTTCAATTTTCCAATTCCCTTTTGGATTATATCTGATTAATCCCATTTTTCCTCCGCATAATGAACAAAAATTTTTCTTCTTTCCAAAAGTTTCTTCCTTTTTATCAAAACAATTTTTGCAAAGTAATCCATCCATGTCCCATTGCCATCTTGGTTCCCACAAATCTGTTATTTTTTGAGTTGTTTTACATTGAATGCATGGCTGTCTTACTTTTCCTTCATAGTATTCTTTAGATTTTTCAAAATGACAATCTCCACAAAGTGATCCTTTTATGTTCCACTCTTTTTTTGGTTTATGCCTATGTGTTAATTCCTTATTACATATGGTACAGTTTTTAGGTTTTTTACTAAATAATCCCATTTGAAAATATGTAATATGGTATATTCTATAAATGTAAATAAAAATAAAAATATCAAAAATTGATTATTGAGTTAGAATTTTCTCAAGAGCTTGACTTGCATTAAGCATGCCATTTCTTTTGGCAAATTCTTCGATCATTTTGTATTGTTTTGCAGTAAAACAAACTGGCATTGAACGGTTTTCCATAAATAACATCCCCTTTATTTCCTAATATCCTTTTCTCTTAGCAAAGACATTTCAAACCATTTTTTTAATTTCACGTATGACAAAGAAACGTCAAATTCTAGTTATTGGAAATAATACAAATGGATGTACTCCAGAACATGAAAAGATTGCATATGAGATTGGCGTAGAAATTGCAAAATCTAATTCTGTTCTAATTACTGGTGGATTAGGTGGTGTAATGCATGCAGCATCTCATGGTGCTCATGACAAAAATGGTTTAACTGTGGGAATAATTCCTCAAGATAATGCTAGTCATGCAAATGAATATTGTGATATTGTAATCCCTACTGGGATGGGATTTACTCGTGATTTTCTTAATGCTTTGTCTGCTGATGGTGTCATTATTGTAGGTGGTGGTTCTGGTACTTTATCTGAAGTATGTGCATCATACATGTCCAAAAAACCAATGGTAGCAATGAGAAATTTTTCTAGTTCCATTACTCCGTATATTGATAAATTCTTAGATCATAGAGAACATGTCAAAATAATTGGTGCAGATACGCCCAAAGAAGCTGTGACAAAAATCTTAGAGTTACTTTCTACATAATCTTCTTTAGTTAAAAGAATTAAACTATTTTCATATGGCTATTCAAAATGATCATGAGTGCAAAGAACTTATTGAAAAACTGAATCATGGACTTCCTCCACAAATGATTGATGAGATAATTACTTATCTTGAAAAAACAAATGATCCTAAATATTTACTTACTCTTGTAAAGTATCTAAATAATCAAAATATTCAATCTCGAAATTCTGTTTGGGCACTTAGCAGTCAAATTTCTATGATTGGTGAGGATGTTTCAAAAATCAAAGACCATTTAGGAATTTAATTTTAAAGAATTTGTAAGTTAAATCATTGCATAGACACTAATAATGAATCTGGTGTGTAAAAATCACCATTTTCATTTGCTAATTTGTTTAATTCATTTACAATATTTTTGATTCCCATTTGTTTGGCTGTATCAAATAGTGGTTTTTTTAACCCCAACCCTAATTGAGATGCCTTTTCAATTTCTTCGATGTCACTTGCACCATTACTGATTAACCATGCTGCATTGTTTAGAATATTTGCAACTAATTGTATTGGATTACATTTTTTTGCTAATTCCTCCGATAGTGTCACTCGTTCGTATTTATCATCTGAATATTTGTAAAATCCTTCTCCTGACTTTTGTCCTAATTTCTTTTCCTCAAACATTTTTTCAACAAGTGGGTGTGGGTTGATCACTTTTTTGTCTCTGAGATACATTTCTTGTGTTGCTTTGTGAATTACATCCATCCCTGTAAAATCTGCTAATTCAAAAATTCCCATTGGAAATCCTAGATTCAATTTGAATGCCGAATCAATTTCTTCTAATGTTAAATTTTCTCTATCTTTAAGATAACATGCCTCATGTACTAATGGAATAAATAATCTGTTGATTATAAATCCGGGAACATCCTTTCTACAAATTACTGCTTGTTTATTTACTGATTTTACATAGTCTAATGTTATGTCAGTTACATGCTGTGTTGTTTTCTCACCTGGAATTACTTCAACTAGTTTCATTAATTGTGGTGGATTGAAAAAATGAATTCCAATGAATTTATCTGGTCGTGATGTTGTGTTGGCAATTTCAGTAATTGGTAATGTACTAGTATTTGATGCAAAAATTACTTCTGATGATGCAACTTTATCTAATTCTGCATACACTTTTTTCTTTAAATCCATTATTTCTGGAACTACCTCGATAACCATCTCTGCATCTTTTACAGCGTTGCTCAAATCTACTATTGGTGTAATCCTTGAAAATATTTTATCTCCTTCCTCTTTGGAAATTCTTTCTTTTGAGACTAGTTTATCTAAACTCCATTTGATTTTTCCCATGGCTTTATCTAAAAATTCTTGTTTGATATCTCGTAGAACCACGTTATATCCTGCAGTAGCTGAAACTTGTGCAATCCCGTGACCCATTACCCCTGAACCTAAAATTGTGATATTTTTTATTGTCATAATTATTCAAAAATTTGGTATCCTTTATAATGTAT
>CALBNQ010000214.1 GCA_937896495.1 uncultured archaeon
CAATGGTTATCATGATGATTGGAGGTATAATGCATGCAAAGAAACATCCAGATTCAGGCAGTGATCCTGCAAGTGTGATAATGGAGGTTCTATTAGGAAAAACAGTTGAAAGTTTAGCCCATACAATCAGTTATGCTCGACTAGGAATTATGTTACTTGTGCACGCAGCATTGTTAATGACAGTAAATAATGCATTTACATCTCTAGGTGGTTCTGAGTCAGGTGCAGCCATGGTAATGATTATCGGTGGAAACTTGGGAATTATGATGATTGAAGGATTAATTGTGTATATTCAGTCTCTCAGATTACACTTGTATGAATTCTTTACAAAGTGGTATGTTGGTGGTGCACAACCATTTAGACAAATAAGACCAGAGTTGATTTACAATCAATTCATTTGGAAAAGAAAATAATATTCAAAATTAGAATCATTGTTGATTTTTCTCGTTAAAAAATAAATACTATAATTTTTTTTAAAACAGTGATTGATATGGTTACTGAAAAAAACAACAAAAAACAGTCAAAAGATTATGAAACATTTCTAGGAAAAGAAATTAGTGAACATTTGTCATCAGTGTCATCTGAACCATTACACCAAAAAAGCAGAACAGATACAGAATTAAAAAAAAGTGAATAATAACGACATTAAATTAAAGATGTATAGGATTATTTCTCAATAGGAAGATCTAATTTATTTCCCCATTCTCCCCATGAACCAAGATAAACTCTAACATTTGTAAATCCTAATTTTTTTAAAACTAAAAATGAATTTGCAGCCCTATAGGCTCCTTGACAATATGTAATGATTTCAGAATTTTTTGGGTAATCATACATTTTAGATAATTCATCATCATTTTTGAAAGTGCCATCTTCATTGATATTTTGATTCCAGTTAATGTTAATTGAATTTGGTATATGGCCCGATTGAGCAGCACGAATTGTAGTACCATCATATTCGCCAATAGAGCGAGCATCAAGAATTTTCACATTTTCCAGATTATCTAAAATATATTCAAATCCAGATATGATTTCTGGATTAATTCTTCCTAAAAATTTAGAAGGTTTGAAACCATTTGGTTTTGTTTCAAGTGAGAGATTTTCTTTTTTCCATTTTGATAATCCTCCATCAAGCATGAAAACATTTTGATGTGAAAAATACATCAACATCCATACTCCTCTTGCTGCAAGCATACCAGAAATGGAATCATAAAAAATGACTTTTTTTTCAGAAGTGACTCCAAGAAACGATAAAAGATTCTGAGTTTGTATGTTAAAATTTTCTAGTCCATTTTTTGTTGTGTCAATCCAATGAAATGCAAACAAGTCTAAATGAACTGCACCTGGAATATGACCTTCAGAATATTCTTTGAATGAACGAGTATCAACTAAAATAAGATCAGATTCATGTAAAATGGATTGTAATTCAGATGTAGAAATTATCATAAATATAATTGAAAAAATCAAATCTAAATTCATTTGGTTTTTTAAAAAATCAGTAATTTCATAATTAGAAAGAATGGAAAATTGTGTATAGTGGTAGAATTTTAAAAATTAAATAAAAAGAAGAAAAAAGGGTTGTTTTTCCTATTCGTTTACGTATGCTCTTTCGCCATGCTGTGCCAAATCGAGACCAATCTCCTCTTCTTTTGGAGTGACTCTGATTCCGCCAGGCCATACGGCATCCATTACTTTGAGAATTACAATGGTAACACCAAAGGCATAAGCCACTGATATTGCAGCACCGATGATGCTGATTGCTTGCTGTTCCATTCCTTCTGCAGTTCCAGTCCATGCACCAATACCGTCTCCAGTATCCCATACATGTGGACTAGCTAATGTACCAGTCAAAATTGCACCAGTAAGACCACCCATTCCGTGTACTCCCCATACATCTAATGCGTCATCCCACTTGCGTTGATTTTTGAATGCTACAGCTGCATAACAAACTGTACCAGCTGCAATACCGATTATAATTGCAGCCATTGGACCTACCCAACCTGAAGCTGGAGTGATTGCTACCAATCCTGCTACTGCACCTGATGCAGCACCAACAATACTTGGTTTTCCTGTATGTGCCCATGACATAAGGACCCAGGTAACTGCGGCCATACCAGTTGCGGTATTTGTAACAGTCCATGCACTTACGGTAATGCCGTCTACCATTACTTCACTTCCTGCATTGAAACCAAACCATCCAAACCAGAGTATTCCTGCTCCGAGGACTACCATTGGGATGTTATGTGGTTCCATTGGCACTTTACCATATCCAAGTCGTCTACCAAGGACCATGGCTCCTGCCAATGCTGCAAATCCTGAAGAAATGTGTACTACAGTACCACCAGCAAAGTCTAATGCATACGATGGTGATAAGTCTGGATCGAGGTCAAGTGCACCTCCTCCTATGTAGCCTCCTCCCCAGACCCAGTGTGCTATTGGATCATAAACGAAGGTTCCCCATAAGAGTACGAATACGATTAATGCGCTAAATTTGATTCTGTCAATCAAACCACCAATAATTAGAACTGGTGTAATGATTGCGAAGGTTGCTTGGAACATTGCAAATAGTTGGTGTGGTACAGTACCAGGCCAACCTTGACTACAATAGTCGCCATCCTTCATTGCATTCATTTGGTAAGCATTTGACCACGTATCTGCACATGGACCTACTTCACCGAGAGGTGCCCATGCTGATACCATGTTGAAACCAACATAGTCAAGATTACCCATGAACATATTTGCATCAGAATCTACGCCACCAAATGCTAGTGAGTATCCCCATAGAACCCATTGTACTGACATTAATCCCATAACAATAAGGACCATTCCAAGTACATTGACGATGTTCTTTGATCTGGCTAAACCGCCATAAAAGAAAGCAACGCCTGGAGACATGAAGAGTACTAATGATGTTGCTGTAAGCATCCATGCTGTATCACCTGTGTCTATAAGACAAGGTAACATGCCGCCTTCGCCGTCATCATACCAACATTCGTTAGGGTTACCAGTGTAAATTCCACTGGTTCCTTTAACATATCCGTCCATACCATCATCAACGCTTTGTGCATATGCTGTTGACATTGCACCTGCTGCTGTGATAGATACTGCGGCTACAAGTAATAGAGCATACTTGTAGTTTCTAGAATTCATTGAATTTATCGAATTTGAAAAGTATTAAAGGCTTAATGATTCAAAATCACAAAAAAAGTAAATAATTATATTTCATTATATCAACATAGTATCATAAAATATGAAAATTATGTCAAATAGGAACAAATCATGGTAAAATCAAGCACAAAATTAGCAATTTTTGATACTTTCAAAACAAAGGGAAATGAGTTAACTGGAGAAGCAAATAGACAAAGAGAAATTATTACAATTCTTGCTAATAGTTCAAATTCTGCTGAAAAAACAAGGACAGGAATTTCTCAAAAAATGGCAAAAAAACAAGGAATTGGTTGGAAGAATATCTATTCAGGAATTTTCAGGGATCTTGATGAAATTTTGTTACCAATGAATATTGCTCAAGAAGAAGGTAGATTGCCACTAAAAAGAGGACCAAAAGCACTTCAAGAAATTGGAATTCCATACTATCATTTAACAAAAAAAGGTATTTTGATAGCATTGTCAATTAGTGGTGAAAAAAATAGAGAGAAATTATTAAAACAATTTTTTTCAGAATCTGAACCTGCTGAAAAAGAATTTGAAAAAATTCTATTAAATCTAATAAATGCAAGTCCTAGTTTTACATATTCAATAATTCAAAAATATGTCAAGGCTTTTTGTGAGAACAAAATCAAGGATTTACTACCATTTGATCTCTCAAAATTAAAAGAAATTTCAGATGATTCTTTGATGATTCAAAAAGAAATTCTTTCAGCATTTGTAAAACTTTCAAAACTAGATAGAGAGAAAACAATTGGATTTTTAGACAAGATTACATAAAATTCATTCCTAAAATATAACGCCAAACATTAAAATCAGTTGCCTAAAGAGATTGATCGAAATGGGTGGTTCAAAAAACGTCTATGCCTCTGTCAAAGCATATAGTAAAAGAGGTAAATTACTTACAAGATCCGATTTTCAAACACTTGCAGAATCAAGAGATTTGGAAGAATTGATGACTAGAATTAAAAATACGGTGTATGGAGATGCAGTTGCAGAAGTTCAAAAACCATATTCTTCATTAAGTATTGAATCAGCTCTAAGAAGTAAATTAGCTGATATTCATTATTCTATT
>CALBNQ010000215.1 GCA_937896495.1 uncultured archaeon
CTTCTTCTTTTTCTTTTAATTCGTCATCTGAAAGTTTTTTTCTTACCACAAATCTTAATCTAATCCATATTAGATAAATCAGATCAATAATTTCACAATTGAGTATCAGTCAGAATAGAATAAAAATTTCCAAAATAGCTATATGTGGTTTATTATCAGAAAAGAAAATCAAATTACATAATTAAATATTATTTTAAGAATATTTCAATATGGGTTCAAAAAAAGTTCCTAAAAAAGCAGTCAAACCTCAAACATCATGGTTTTCAAATTGGGGGGATGTAGACAAAGTATTTGATAATTTCAAGCACGATCTTGAAAAATCATTTTCGTCATTTCCATCAATTAGTGTTCCCCACATCCCAACAATATCTGAAGGTACTTGTGATATTGTCGACGAAGGAAACCATCTTAAAATTAAGATGAATGTGCCTGGGGTTCAAAAAAAAGACATCAAACTAAATGTTACAGATAATGCAATAGAGATATCTGCAGAACATGAAGAAGAATCTGAAGAGAAAAAGAAAAACTATCTGAAAAAAGAACGCAGCAATATATCATATTATAGAACATTGCCGCTTCCTGAAAACGTAGTTTCAGACAAGACAAAAGCAAAACTTTCAGATGGAGTGTTAGAAATTACTCTACCAAAATCCAAACCATCAAAAATACAAAAGAAAAAATCAATTTCAATTCAGTAATTCTTTTAATTTTGTTTTTAATTTTAAAAATCAGTTAGATTATTTTTTAGATACTGTCTTGGTTTTCCTAATGGTCTTTTTTACAGCAGATAAAACAACACATGTATTGTAAAAACCGCCCTTTATCTCATGTTCAATTGATTTGACTTTGTATGCTCCAGAATTTGCTCCATGAATTGTGATTTTTTCACCAACTAGTGGAATTACTGGAATGTCTGTTCTGAAATTATTTTTTGTTGTAGATATTTTGAAATTTACCATCATTGTAATTAAAATCGATTAAAATCAGATTAATCATTGTTGATCATAAAAAAGTTGTAGTGGATGGTCAATGTTTTATAGTTATTTCAAAAATGATTTCAAATTTTTGTAAATTTTTTAGATCAATGTTATATATCAAAATCACGTAACACAATTAACGAGAAAGCCATCATTTTGCGTCGTAAAATGAAGTGGTGAATGGAAAACTATTCGTGTTATGTTGTAGTTCTATGTTCAGTGTTTTCCGCAATTTCTCGTTTTTTAATATTTTAATAAAATCATTCATTCCACCAACTCCCATTTCCTACAAACAGGACAGACCCAAAATGATATACCAACTTTTGAAATCT
>CALBNQ010000216.1 GCA_937896495.1 uncultured archaeon
ATTAAATGGATTATCAAAAAAACAAATTAATTTTGTTAAAGATGAAATTATTGAAATTATCCCAGAAAACAATTTTGTAAAGACTACATCTGAAATTTTTTCATATGACTTTTTAATAATTTCTATGGGAGCTGTTTTGGCACCAGAAAAAATTCCAGGTTTGGTAGAAAATGGATTTAATTTGTATGATCATGATCAACTTGATGAAATCAATGAAAAATTAAATAAAATAGAGTCTGGAAAAATTGCTATTGCTATAATGGGTATGCCCTACAAGTGTCCACCAGCACCATTTGAGGCTAGTTTGTTAATTGATTCAATGCTTAGAAAAAGAGGAATTAGAGATTCTGTACAAATTGATTTTTACAGTCCTGCTCCAATCACTTTACCTGCAGCAGGTCCGAATGTAAGTAAACAAATTCTCGATTTAATAAATTCAGAAAAAATTACTTTTCATGATTCTAAAAAAATTAAAAATATAAAAACTAAAAAATTAATTTTTGAAAATGATGAAGCTGATTTTGATATTTTATTAGCAATACCACCTCATATTGCACCTAAGATAGTTTATGATTGTAAATTAGCAGTTGAACCTGGATTCATAAAAATTGATCGAAATTGTAAGACACCATATGAAAATATTTTTGCAATAGGTGATGTTACAAGTTTAGTAGTATCTGATCCATTGGTAGTTCCAAAAGCAGGAATTTTTGCAGAAGGAGAAGGAATTATTGTTGCGAAAAATATTGTTTCAAAACTTCAATCTAAAGAAAACATTGTCTCATTTGATGGAAAAGGTGGATGTTTCTTAGAATCAGGAAGAGATACTGCATCAATTATAGATGTGGATATGTTTGCAGATCCTAAACCCTCTACACATCTTACAGAATCTACTTCAGAAAATCTTTCTAAAAAATTAGATTTTGAAAAAGAAAGATTAACAAAATGGTTATGAACTTTCTTCTTTATTTCTCTCTCTACCTAAATGTTCTAGTATAGCTTTTACTTCAATACCTAAATCTTGGTTATTTTTTGAGAGGTTTAATTTTTCTGTAATCTTATTTTTAAAATCTTCATCTTCCATTTCAATACTTTTTCTTTGAACGCAATCTGTATGATCTTTGTCTGTAGCTGAAATCTTGTGACAAATATTACATATTTTCATTATACTCATTTTTTAATACGACGATTTAATTATTTCAATTTATGCCTCTGAGCAAGGGATTGTCGTCTAGCTTGGTATGATACTAGTCTGGGGGACTAGTGGTCGCAGGTTCAAATCCTGCCAGTCCCATTATAATTATTTAAAATTGATTTTCAATATATTATTCACATTTGAATTATTTTAAAATTTAATTTTTTTATAATATTACAGTTTCAAAATTTTTAATAATCTTTCAAAATTTTCTTGTGTTCCTTCTTGTTTATACTGTTTTAAAGCAATAATAATTTCTTCTTTAGATGGGTTTTTGTAAATTTTTTGCACTTTTTTTGCTATACCTGAACCAATGAAAAATGCTTGAGTAATTGATGTTACATTTGATGGTTTTCTTTTAGTACTTGAACTTTCAAAATCAATTATAGTAGATTTTGAACTTCCTACAATCACATGTTTTGATATATTGCTTAATTCACCATGATCAAAATTTAATCTATCTAATCTATAACAATCTTGAAGAATTTTTTTGATCGTGATTTTTAATTTTTTTGTACTACCAACCCCTTTTAACAAATTTATCCAACTACTAATTTTCTTCCCTTCTAGATATTCCATTACAAGAAAATTTTTACTTACTGCAATCATTTTTGGTCCAACATTAACTGAATTTACTAATTTTAATAATATTGATTCATTTTTCATGTTTTTTCTTTGCGAATCTGTTCTTCTAATTTTTAATGCAACTTGTTTATTTCCTTTTTTTGCAAGAACAACTACACCAACATAACCTTTACCTAAAATTGCTAATTTACCAAGTGTAGTTGGACCAATTAATAATATTGATTTTATACCCAATTTTTCTAATTCATTAATTCTTGATTTGATTTGATGGTTTGTAGCATTGGGATATCCAAGAATTTGAGAATATGGTTCATCAACAAATTTTTTAATTGAAATAAAGGACTGCGCCATCTGTTGAAATCAATTCATTTGCTTCCTCTTTAATTGATTTACCCAAATTTTTATGCCCAACTGTCACTCTGAACCCTTTCTTAAAATCACTCAAAAGACCTTTTGGTATGCCTGTTTTGTCTTTTTTCAAGAAATTTGTCAAAAATACAACAGCATCTGTATATTTTCTTTTTTCAAGCGAAATTACTTTTCCATTAGTTCCAATCCACATCATTTCAGAATTTTTAAGATTCTTAGAAATAAAACTTTTTGAACTATTTTCTCTGAAAAATTCAGGTCCATTTTTTAAGTATGTTTGAGAAATTTTTATTGATTCTAAAAAGAAAAACAAATACGCTTCTTTCTTTTGATCTGTGTATGATTTATTTCTTAAAACAGTAAATCCACCTAATTTTAATTGTGTTGATAAAGATGTTGTTGTTCTTTTAATTTGTCCCCAAATAATATCTGGACTTCTTGTTTTAAATTCAAATTTTACTACTAGCAAATTTTTCCAATATTTTTTTGAAATTTTACATTTTTTATTTCTCAATAATGACATTTTGGGTTTTTCTTTAAATGCTCTAGAAATTAGAATGAATTTTCCAATATTTTCTTCAGAAATTGCAGCTGCTAAATTTCTATTACTATCAATTGGATCTATGATGACTATTGATGTATCGAATTTTTTTTCTGTTTTTCCAATAATTTGTTTTTCTTTAATTTCAGAAATTGATTTTATAAGATTTTCAAAAGTTTTAAAATTTAAAATTAAAACTTCTGAAATATATCCACTAAATCCTTGTTTTGCCATTTCTGCACCATAGATTCCATTTGATTTCAGAAATGTCTTTAAAATCCTAATTTCGTTTTTCATTTTTGGTGTTAATGATTTTTTCATAAATTTTGTATGGTATGGAGATCTATCTGCAGCACTTTTCCATTCCCCAAGATTTACATCATAAAATGGTACAACATTGATTCTTGTTTCATCAATTTTAGCCTCAACATATGGATGTTCAGAATATCTTACAT
>CALBNQ010000217.1 GCA_937896495.1 uncultured archaeon
ATTAATGTAAAATCACCAATTCACATTATGATTCACAACAAGTGAAATTTCAGGGTACTGTAATTCATTGGAGTAACTCATTTGGGAAACTATTTCACTAGAGTATTTCCATGCAATTAAAGGAGTTTCTGTATCATCAAGTTTGTCTAGTCCTGAGACATTCAATGTTTGGAGTGTTAATTTTGGCTCATTTACTGCTCGCTGCAAAAAGCAACTTTTGTTTGATACTGCACGAGTCAGGAATACCCATTGGTATCATAAAAGGTATGTTTGGCACATTGCACATATTATGAATATTGAGAGATTTTTTGAGATTTCTGTACTGTGTTTTTTTGAGTTGTTTTGCAAAGTATTGTACTGATTCATACTCATTTACAAACTCCTCAAGGGCAGATATGGGGTGGTTTTTTCAAAGACCCCTGCACGCATTAGAGTTGTAATGGTTTGCTGAATGTATTTTCCTTTGGTATCATTTTTTTTGAATCTCTCTGTTTGTAAATACAGTACCTTTTTTGAACATAGAGCCAATTATGTGAATTGTCTTTTGTTTTGCTGGAAATTCATTAGGATCAAAATCCCTCGTTACTAAATAGTTGTAAGCTTGGGACATATCCTAACTCGTCTCACGTATTAATAAATTAAAATCCGAATTGCAGGACTTTACTGCAAAACGGTCTATTCTATAACAAAATAGTTCTAAAATGTCACAGTAACTATCTTTATGATTACTTTTAGAGAATATTATTTTGATTTTTAGCAGAATTTAATTTATAACATTTTAACAATCAATTTTCAAAATTTTAACTATATGGGAATAATTACAAAGATGATGGTTACAAAATCAGGTGTTTTAGGATTAATTATTGGTTTGGTTGTAGTTTTTACTGCAATATCTCTTGCAGGTAGTACTGAATCATCTAATGAAATATCAAATATTTCAAAAGACAATGAAAACAGTTCAAGTCAAAATGAAATTCCCAAAAACTGTTCTGTTTGGTATGATGGATGTAACACATGTAAAATTAATCCTGAAAATCCTGAAATAATGATGTGTACTGAAATGACATGCTCAGATTATGGTGAATCAATTTGCACTGAATTTGATTCTCCATAGAATTATCTTATTTCAAAAATGATTTTTTTGTATAAATCATGTCCTGAAAGAATGACGTCTCGTACGCACTTTTCTCTCAAAACATATCGTTCTAGATTATCTACTACTATTTAGATCGCTCGGTCACATTGTTCTTAGAGTTTAAAACAAACAATTTTTTCATAAAGAATTTGTTATTTTATTTACCATCTAAATCAATTTTTTCTTAGTTTTTTTATTTTATGAAAATTTTAAAATCCATAATGTAGCCAAGATTACAAAAGGTCATGATAAAGAGGGGGAACTGCAGTAATCCGGAATATCATGGTAATCTCTGGCACTAATTTTACTCTTCAAGTGATTTAGATTTTGAAATAAATTCTTTTGCTTCTTTGTGCTGTCCAATTTTTTTTAAAATTCCTGCTTTTCTCAAATATGCCTCAGATGATTTTGAATTCATATTAATTGCCCAATCATAGCATTTGAGAGCAATTTCCAAATCTTCTAATTTTTCAATACATTTTCCTTTATTGATTAATGCCATTGCAATATTTTTCCCATGCATTTTTTTATCTAAAATTACTTTATCAAAACATTCAATGGCTTCCAAAAATGATTCTTTTTCATACAAATCATTTCCTTGCTCAAACCAATCTTTACCTGATTTTCTCTTTCCAAATAATTTCACAATAAAAGTCATAATATCATTTAGTTAATTTACTTTAATTGAATAATCCTAGGTAATAAGGGCAAATTTTGATTCATTTCAAATTATTGGATTAATTGTTTTTCAGTAGATATTGTTTTTATAACTATTAGATAATTTGAAGAATATGCAGTATTTTCAGGCACTAAAGAAAGGTCAAAAAAGAGTAGCAGTAGCAAGAGAGTATCTGAACAAATTAACTGACGGAAAAGCGATGCCTGCATTGGCATTAACTGATAATAAAACAGACATTTGGGAACCTGTGGGAGAAGAAAATCTATATGCATTTGTAGATGAATCTGCAGGATTTGTGTTAACTGATAATAGCGGATACATTTTGGCATTAGTTGACAAAAATGGTTCATCAAAAACTATTGTTCAAGGAGTCAGCATGCAACAAAAAGAAAAATTGGAGAAAATATTTCAAACAGACAATATCCAAAAATTTGAAGGTAAAGTTATTCTTCCAGTTTAGCCTCAAAATAAAACGTAAAGCTTTAGTTATCTTGGTACCAAGAATAATAAAATGGCCAAGTTTTCACAAGAAATTGAAGTTAAAGGACACATAATTGATTCATCAATTCTAACTAAAATATTTGATAAGATAATGGACTTGAAAGGAGAATTTCAGGTAAAAGAAATTGACATAGGAAAAAAGAAAAAAGATCAATCCTATGCGCGTTTAGAAATTACAGGAAAAGATCAAACACATTTGAATACCATTTTAAAAATGGTGTACCGAGAAGGTGCTGTATCAAAATCTCAAAAAGAAGTTACATTGAAAAAATCTCCAAAAAATTGTGTAATGCCTGATAATTTTTACAGTACTACAAATAATCAAACTCAAGTTTTCCACAAAGGAAAATGGATTCAAGTTGAAAATACTATGATGGACAAATGTATTGTTCTAAATGGAAATACTGCATATTGTGTCCCAGTAAGAGATGTCAAGAAAGGCGACAATATCATTGTGGGTGAAGAAGGAGTTAAAATCACACCTCCTGAGCGTCCAAGGGAAGGTGCAAATGTCTTTGAATTTATGAATAGTTCAAGTTCTAGTGAAAGACCAACCCAACATATTGCAAAAAAAGTAGCTGAAGATATTTACAATACCAAAAAGAAAGGTGGAAAAATAGTCATTGTTGGAGGTCCTGCAATTGTTCACACAGGAGCTGATGATGCGGTTTCTGAACTAATAAGATCCGGATACATAGATGGCGTACTTGCAGGAAATGCACTTGCAGTACACGATATTGAATATGCCACTTTAGGAACTTCTTTGGGAATGAATGTTCATGATGCAACCCTTGCATACCATGGACATAGAAATCATATGGATACTATTAATGCTGTTTTCAAAGCAGGTTCTATTGCAAATATGGTCAAATCCAAAAAATTGACTAAAGGAATTATGTATGAATGTGTAAAAAACAAAGTTCCATTTGTTTTGGCAGGATCTATACGAGATGATGGACCATTACCTGATGTAATTACAGATGTAGCACAAGCACAAAGAGAATACAAAAAAGTTCTAAAAGATGCAAGTATGGTGATCATGATTTCAACTATGCTTCATTCAATTGCTACAGGTAACATGTTACCTGCAACTGTTAAAGTAATTGTAGTGGATATCAGTCAACCAACGGTTACAAAACTAATGGATAGAGGCACATGGCAGGCATTAGGAATTGTATCTGATGTGGGAGCATTCTTACCAATGGTTGCACAACAAATTAGAAAAAAGAAATAAGATACTTTTTCAATAAATAATTTATCAAATTAAAAAAACGTTAATTTGGAATCTTTAGTTTTTCTTTCATTAACATCAATTCATCTACTGTGTCTTTTTTAAGAGAACCGAAGAATTTTTCAAGCATATCTAAACCAGCTACTACTTTTGGGGCGTTATTTTGTACAAATTCGGTTCTTTCAGAATGAGTTTTTGGATTTTGTTGTAAATATGCCTCATAAACTTTGGATCCATCATAATCAACATAGGCAATTCTTGCACTAAAATCAGTACGTTCTAAAACTAAACTATCTCCCCCCACTATTGCAGTATGATAAGGATGAACAATCAATGCTTCAGATAATTTTTGTGATGTTGTAATCTTTGCTTTTTGTAATTCTGGAGCATATGCATTAAAATCTGCAAGTAAGTAAAATGTTGCTTCAGGTTTTGTTGATTTAATCCCGTCAATTGCAGTCAATGTATTGTAAGTATATTCACCCATAATTTTATGGATATTTCTTGTAACTTTGAAATATTCATCCATATCTGCACTTATCTCAAAACCTGCAACTGCAGCATGTTGGATTGGTGTGGATACTGCAGTATATTCAGTGGCCAAGATTTTTTTAAATTGTGCTTTAAGATCCACTGCGTGTTGTGGAACTATAACATATCCTAATCTATACCCCCCTGCAGCGTGAGATTTTGATAATCCATTTGTGACAAATGTTCCTTCAGGGTAGATTTTTCCCATACTAACAAATTTTGAGAAATCATATGTTGTTTGTGCATAAATCTCATCTGAAATTACAGTGATATCTAATTCTCTACAAACATCTGCAATCTCTTCTAACTCTAATTTGTTATACAGCATACCTGTAGGATTGTGTGGATTATTTAGAACAAGGATTTTTTGTCGGTCTTGTAATCGTAATACCAATCGCTTAAGATCATTTGGTGCAATTTTTCCATTTACACGAGTTGGCAACATATGGTAATTTTTTTTGAGTAATCGTACTTGAGGTAAGTATCCCAACCATGCAGGTGTTGGTAAAATTACTGTTCCATGTAATATTTCTAAAAGATTAAAAATTAACTCCTTTGTACCAGGACCCACATAGATTCGTTCAGGGGATACATCCATTCCAAAGTAATGTTTATTGTATTTTGAGATTGCATTTCGTAGTTCAGGGATTCCCGATACTGCAGCATATTGGCCTTTGTTGGCATTTTTGATTAATGCATCTTGAATTAATTTTGGTACGGGAAATGGGGATTGACCAAAGGCAAATCCATAAAATCCAAATCTACATTCAGGATGAGTACAATCTGAATGAAATTCTTGCAAAAATGTGTTTAGTCTAAGATTCTCAGGCATCTCAATATCTTCAACTTGTTGATCAACTACAAATCTCAATATTTCATATCCTGCTTTTTCAATTATTACATAAAGCGTGAAAAAGAAGGTATCAAAAAGTAAGATTTTATCAACCTAATTCATAAATTTCATTTAACACATTAGGATTTTCAAGTGAAGACAAATCGCCCAATTCATCACCTAACAATTTTGATTTTAGTAAACGTCTCATAATTTTTCCTGTTCTAGTTTTTGGCAAATCAGATAATTGAAATACAAATTTTGGTTTGGCAATTTTTCCAATTTTTTGTGAAATGTAATTAGATACATCTAATTCTAAATTTGAATCCTCTTTGTTATCTGCAACAAAAAATACTACTATTGCTTCACCAGTTATTTCATCTGGAATTGCAACTGATGCTGCATCTGAAATTTTTAAATGTGAAATTACCGTTTGTTCAATTTCTGCAGTACTCATTCTATGACCTGAGACATTAATTACATCATCCGTTCTTCCTTGCATGTACCATAAATTATCATTATCAACGTAAACATAATCTCCATGGAACCAAACATTTTCAAATTTAGACCAATACGTTTCAACATATCTAGAATCATCATGCAGTAAACTTCGTGTCATTGCAGGCCAAGAATCTTTGATAACCAAATATCCATTTTTGTTACGTACAGAATTTCCATTATCATCAAACACATCTAAATTCATTCCAGGGATAGGTACTCCAACAGTAGATGGTTTTAGTTTCATTCCGGGAAATACAGACAACATTGCACCGCCAATTTCTGTTCCTCCAGATAAATTCATGATAGGAATTTTTCGGTTACCGACTTTTTCAAATAACCACCACCATGAATCCTCATCTAAGGGCTCACCAGTTGTGGGAATATTCTTTATTTTATCTAATGAAAATGATTTTAACGGTTCTACATTATTTTTTTTAAAAAATCTTACAGCAGTTGGAGATATGCCAAAAATAGTTGCCTGGTATTTTGATAATATCTTCCATGTTTGTTCTATATCTGGATAATCCAGGGCTCCATCATAAATTACCGCCGTAGCTCCTGCGATTAACAATCCATAAACATTCCAAACCAATCCTGTAATCCAACCAATATCTGCAGGCCAAAATAATACGTCATTTTCATGCGTATCAATTAGGTATAATGCCTGATGTCCTGCAAATACAGAGAATCCACCATGGGTCTGAATCACTCCTTTTGGTTTACCTGTAGTACCTGAAGTATACAAAATAAACAATGGATCTTCAGATGCCAATATCTCAGTTTCACACGATTCACTTTGTGTGGACACAAAATTATCATAAAAAATTAAATTTTTGGATTCCTCATACTTGTCTATTCCCTTATACGGAATAACAATTGTTTTTTCAACCATAGTATCTTTGATTGCAATCTCTGCTGTTTGTTTTTGAGATACAGGTTTACCTTTCCTGTAAAATCCATCTGAAATAAAAAGAATTTTTGATTTGCAATCTTGTAATCTAGTATGAAGGGATTCTGTACTGTATCCTGAAAAAATAACAGTTTGAACTGCACCAATTTTTGCAGATGCCAATATTGCAAGAATAGCTTCTTCAATCATGGGTAAATAAATTGAAACTACATCTCCCTTTTTCACCCCAATTGATTTTAATGAATTAGCAAGTTTTGAAACTTTAATATCTAATTCTGAATATGTAATTTGAGATGATTCTCCATACTCTGATACAAAATGATATGCAATTTTATTGGGATTTTTTTTTGTAAATTTTTCAACTGATGAAAGATAGATATTTGTAAATCCATTTGCAAACCATCTTGATTTTGCAATTCCTTTGGAATCATCTTTTGCAGTAGTGTATGGTAAATCCCACACAATTCCCACATCTTTTTCAACTGCTCTCCAAAACCATTCAGGATCATTTTTTGCTTTTTTTGATAATTCATCTAATGATGAAATGTTTAGTTTTTGCATAAACTTGAAAATGTTTGATTCTTTGAGTTGCTTCTCAGTTGGAATAAATTCAAAATCAGACAATATTCAATTTTTAAAATTAAAAAGAGTCTAAAAAGATTTTACTAAATTAGGAAATGTCTATACCAAGACGTCTAGCACAAGCAATAGCAGATTTTACATCATCTTCTGTAATACCATTTTTTTGAAACTCTTGATTCCAATCCGTTCCAGAATTTACTGTATTTTCTTTATAATATTCTCGTAATAGGGTTCCAATTTGATCATCTAATC
>CALBNQ010000218.1 GCA_937896495.1 uncultured archaeon
AATGGTACTTGACAATCATTTCCACAATCGCCACATTTTGCATCATGCATTTCTCGTGGTCTATCATCTCTTCTACCGAATCTAGAACCTCTATCATTTCCACCTGATCTTCCACCAAATCTTCCACCTTGTCGTGGTTCTGGTTTGTGATTTTGGAAGCATTCTCTGCAATATACAGGTCTGTCTTCTTTTGGTTGGAATGGTACTTGACAATCATTTCCACAATCGCCACATTTTGCATCATGCATTTCTCTATCTCTATTGAATGACATTTTTCTACACATTGCTGAAATTATACTGTAATTAAACTATTGTAAACTCAATCTCTTTTTTCAAATTTCTAAATATCATAATCACACTTACCATTTTTTCTATGTTCATAGAAATAGATTTTTATTAAATTTCTAAGGCTAACGATTCAGATGGGCCTTAATTACTATCAAATTAAGAAGCATATTCTAAGATCTAGGAAATTAGTGATCAGAGCTACAAATGCTGCAGCATCTGGTCATCCTGGAGGTTCTTTTTCTATGGCAGAAATTTTAGGTTGTCTGTTTAAGAAACATTTGAAATTTGATCCTAGTAATCCGCAGTGGGATGATAGAGATAGATTAGTGTTATCAAAAGGTCACGCAGCTCCTGGTCTATTTTCAAATATGGCAGTTGCAGGATATTTTCCTGAATCTGAACTTGATACATTAAGAAAATTTGGTAGCAAGTTGCAAGGACATCCTGATTTGAAATGTCCTGGAGTTGAATTCTGTGGTGGTTCTTTGGGAACTGGATTATCTTACTCTGTAGGTATTGCATTAGCGGGGAAAATTGATTCAAAAGATTACCGTGTTTATACTATAATTGGTGATGGTGAATCTGATGAAGGTCAAATATGGGAAGCTGCTATGACTGCTTCAAAATACAATGTTGACAATCTTACTGTTTTTCTTGATAGGAATTTCATTCAACAAGATTCTTACACTGAACATGTAATGCCACTTGATAAAAAATTAGAAAGCGATGATCTTTCTGAAATGTGGAAAAATACATCACGATGGAAAACTGGTGAAAAATGGAAATCTTTTGGCTGGAATGTGATTGAGATTGATGGACATCGTGTTGAACAAATTGATGCTGCAATAAAAAAAGCAAATGTAACTAAAGGTGCACCAACCATGATTATTTCAAGAACAATTAAGGGAAAATCATTAGAACACATGGAAGATAATCCTCAATGGCATGGAAAAGCTCCTGATTCAGACATTGTTCCAATAATTAATGTTGAACTTGATTCACAATTTATGATTGCACCTTCAATTATTGCAGGTGATATGACAAATCTTGAAAATGAGATTAAAAGATGTGTTTATGGACGAGCAGATTATATTCATCTGGATGTAATGGATGGTCAATTTGTTCCCACAAAAACTTTTGATCATTTAAAAATCAAAGAACTTAGATCTCTAACTGAAATTCCTTTTGATACACATCTTATGATTAACGAACCAGTAAAACACATTCAAAATTACATTGACGTTGGAAGTGACATTATTACTGTACATGCTGAAGTGACTGACGAATCTAGTTTTGGAGAAATTCATGATGTTCTGAAACAAAATCAGATTGGTGTGGGTTTTGCAATCAATCCTGAAACTGAGTTACCTGAATGGTCATACAAATTCCTTTCATCCGTTGATCAACTAATTGTAATGTCTGTAGTTCCTGGAAAGTCTGGTCAAAAATACATTGAAGAAACCCATTCAAAAATGTCTAGATTGAATTCTATTTTAAGAGAAAATAATTTTTCTGGTTATATTGAGGCTGATGGAGGAGTAAATCTTGAAAATATTGGATCTGTATTTGCTGATGGATCCAGAGTCTTTGTAGGTGGTGGTGCAATAATTGGTCAAGGAGATGTACGAACTGCAATTAGGGAATTTAGAGATGAAGTTTTAAAATCTAGACGTAGAATTTTACTAGATAAAGCAAATGAATTAGGTGGTTCTGATTTAGTAAACAAATGGATTAATTTGCATGTAGTTGGAACAAAACAAGAACAGATCAAAAAAATTGCCAAGGAGACTGGATATCTTTGAATAAACCAATAATGACTGATATGCGTTCAGAATATGCTAAAACTTTGATTCAAGTTGGAAAAGATAATCCAAATGTAGTAGTTCTAGGAGCTGATACTACTGATTCTCTTAAAACGTCAAATTTTGGAAAAGAATTCCCAAATCGATTCTTTAATGTTGGAATTGCTGAGGCAAATCTTGTTACTGTTTCTGCAGGTTTAGCCGTATCTGGAAAAATTTCTTTTGCTAGTACATATGCAATATTTTTACCTGGACGAGCTGTTGATCAAATTCGAAACAACATTGCATACCCTTCACCATTAGGAAAAAAAGGACTTAATGTAAAATTGGTTGTATCTCATGGAGGATTATCTGTTGGACCTGATGGTGGTTCACATCAACAAATTGAAGATATTGCAATCATGAGAGTAATTCCTAATTTTCGTGTTTTTATTCCAGCTGATACTATTGCCGTTTCAAAATTGACACATTTGATGGCAAATGAATATGGTCCGTTTTATATGAGAATGGCAAGATCAAAAACTCCTTTAGTTCATTCTACATCCCAAGATTTTCAAGTTGGAAAAGGAATTACTTTGAGAGATGGCTCTGATTGTACAATTGTCTCTTGTGGTATTACGGTACACATGGCTTTAGAAGCTGCTGAAATATTACAAAAAGAAGGAATTTCTTGTAGGGTACTAGATATGTTTTCAATAAAACCTATTGACAATGAACTTTTAGAAAAAGCAGCACGTGAGACTGGATGTATTGTCACCACTGAAGAACACAATATTTTTGCTGGGATGGGCTCAGCAGTTGCGGAATCTGTTTCTGATTCTTATCCTGTCCCAATTAAGAGAATAGGTGCTCAGGACATGTTTGGAGAATCAGCTAGAGATCAAGAAGTTCCGTTACTCTTAGAAAAACATGGAATAACATCTTTTAATATGGTAAAACAAGTCAGAGAAATAAGGAATAAAAAATTATGAAAATTTTTCTTGATACAGCTAATTTAGAATCTATTAAAAAATTTAATGACATGGGACTATTAGATGGAATTACTACAAATCCTTCTTTGATGTCAAAGGAAGGTGGAAATCCAAAAGATGCAATGGAAGAAATAACAAAAATTATTCAAGGTGATGTAAGTTTAGAAGTTGTAAGTACTGATTATTCTGGAATGATTGAAGAGGGTAAACGTCTTCGAGAATATGGAACTAATGTTGTAGTAAAAGTCCCAATGACTTCTGACGGTCTAAAAGCTTGCAAGTCCCTTTCATCTGAAGGAATTCCTGTAAATGTAACACTAATTTTTTCACCTAATCAAGCTTTACTTGCTGCAAAATCTGGTGCAAAATATGTTAGTCCCTTTATTGGAAGATTAGATGATGTTGGTCAAGATGGTATGAATTTGATTAAAGATATTGAAGAAATTTTTTCTAACTATGATTTTGGAACTGAAATACTTGTTGCAAGTATTCGTCACCCAATGCATGTCATTGATGCTGCAAAGATTGGTGCAGATGTAGTAACATTACCTCCATCTGTATTAGAAAAAATGTTAGAACACCCATTGACAAAAATTGGATTAGATAATTTTCTTTCAGATTGGGAGAAACTAAAAGCTGGAAATCCTAATATCAAAATATAATTTATTTAAAAAAATATTTTAAAAAATAAAATTCAAAAAGAGGCCTACTATGTAGTACCTTTTCTGGTTCCTGTACCTCTACCTGTAAGTCTAGTTTTGCCTTTGGTAGATGGTCTTTCTTTAGGTTCTGGAATGTCTGATAATCTTCTTCTTCCTGTACCTCTTCCTGAAGAAATTGTTTGATTACCTGCAGCTTTTTTTCTTTCTGCTTGGATTTTCTTAAATTCTTCTCCTGAAAATTTAAGATCTTCTATATCTACTTCGATAGTTCCTGTACCTCTCCCTGTTCTAATTTTTACTTTAACCATATTGTTCAATAAATC